>NZ_JAUBQQ010000032.1:0-56921 GCF_036701335.1 Microcoleus sp. Pol12B5
TTAGATTTTAGATTTTAGATTTTAGATTTTAGATTTTAGATTTTAGATTTTAGATTTTAGATTTTAGATTTTAGATTTTAGATTTTAGATTTTAGATTTTAGATTTTAGATTTTAGATTTTAGATTTTAGATTTTAGATTTTAGATTTTAGATTTTAGATTTTCGGTTTTAGATTTTCGGTTTTAGATTTTAGATTTTAGATTTACTCTACAGATGAATCTGGGAGCTTGAACAATCTCCTAAAATTTTAGGTTCGACCATCAGGATCGTCGGGGCTTGTGTCCGTTTTTCCGGCGGGGTCATTAGTTATTATCAGTGTAAGATTTTGTAGGAGTGCGATCTGTCGCGATCTTGCGTTTATACCAGACTCACGCTCTCTCGATTTCGCACTCCTGAAAAAATGCTTCTTACTCTCTGCAGAGATGCTCCCGTTCTCAATCTGCAAGTTAGCGTTACTGAGTCCTTGCTTAGCAGTGCTTAGTTGTTAGCTAATGACTAATGACTAACAACTAATGACTGATGACTGATAACTCTTAATTACATCGGAACAACTTGAATATCAACTTCGGCGGTAACTTCTGCGTGTAGTTTGATTTCAGCTTTGTATGTACCAGTTTGGCGAATTTCGGGCAGAGTGATGCCGCGCCGATCGACTTCTTGACTGGTAGAGTTGAAAATCAGTTCTGCTACTTCTTGGTTGGTGACAGTACCAAAAATCGCGTCAGCTTCGCCAACTTGCTTGGAGATGATGAAAGGCCCAGCCGATTGGAGGGCGGTTTTGCGGACTTCAGCTTGCTGCTTGAGCTCTAGCTGGCGCAGTCTTTCTTCTTCACGGCGGCGTTCTGCTTGCTTGAGAATGCCAGGAGTGGCTTTAAATCCCATTCCTTGGGGTACTAGGTAGTTGCGGGCGTAGCCCGGGGCTACTTCTACTACGTCGCCAGCTTTACCGAGTTTGCTGACATCTTTATTTAAAACTAATTGGACGCGCTTGGCCATGATCGTGGGTTGTGGGGTTTTAACTGCAACTTTTTATAATAGCGAAGTTTGAGGGGCGATCGCAAGGGAGAAGGAAGTTCGGCAACGGATTATGTAGCGGATGTAACGGATTTAACGGATAGATGTTGAGATTCGAGGTTCGAGGGAAGAAACAGGGATAATATTTTTAACGGGCAAATTCAGTTTGAAATTACGCAAAACGGGGGTGCTGTAATGAGCCAAATCAACTACAGTGCAATGTCTTACAGAGCACTCAGGCTTTATTTTCAAGGCGCTGGGCGATCGATCGCGCTACAGTAGTAACTAACTGGGTCGAATTGATCGGCTTGGCTAAGTGTTGATCAAATCCGGCTTGTAAAACTTGACGCTCGTTCCCTTCTCCAGCATAGGCGGTTAAGGCGATCGCCAACAACTGCCGATACTCAGGCGCAAGCTGAGTGCGGATGCGATTTATCAACATATACCCGTCCATCTGGGGCATTCCAATGTCGCTGACGAGCAAATCCGGTGCAGTTTGTTCGATCAACTCTAGCGCCTCAGCAGCAGATGACACGGAAATCACCTCTGCACCCACTTCCTCAAGCACGAAAGCGACAAAATCTCGCGAGTCGAGTTCATCATCTACCACCAAAATTCTCAATCCAGCTAGCGGAAAGGATGAGAGATCTGGACAAGCAGCCCCATGACGTTCTTCCTCCTCCTGCCTTCTAGAATCATCATTTAATAGCGGTAATCTCACCGTAAACGTCGCTCCTTGACCTTCTCCGGCGCTTTCTGCGAACACCGTTCCGCCGTGAAGTTCGATCAGTTGGCGGACGATCGCCAATCCCAATCCCAAGCCGCCAAATTTGCGAGTTGTTGCGCCGTCTTCTTGTCGGAAATGGTCAAAAACATAAGGCAAGAAATCAGGAAGAATGCCTTTACCAGTGTCTATGACTTGAATTTGAGCTTGGCGTGCGATTTGCACTAATCGAACTTCTACTCGACCGCCTTCGGGCGTAAATTTCACAGCATTTGATAACAAATTCCACACAATTTGTTGCAAGCGACTTGTATCGCCCAGAACTTGCCCGACCTCAGGATTTAAAATTGTTTGAATTTGAATTTTTTTAGCTTCGGCTGCTAATTGCACGGTTTCCACAGCAGATGGAATAATGGTTGCCAGATTCATCGGAGCAACATTCAATCTGAGTTTTCCTTGCAGAATCCGAGACACGTCAAGCAAGTCTTCGATTAATTGAGATTGCAGTCTGGCGTTGCGCTCGATCGTCTCAAAAGCCTTGGCACTTTGACTCGCGTTCAGCTTGCCACCGACGAGCAGTTGCGACCAGCCTAAAATCGGATTCAGGGGCGATCGCAACTCGTGAGAAAGCACAGCCAGAAACTCGTCTTTAATGCGGTTAGCTCGCTCGGCTTCCGTGCGGGCAGTTTGTTCTAATTGGAGAACTATATCACGCTCGGTTTCCACTTGTTTGCGTTCTGTAATGTCGATTACAGAGCCGATATAACCCTCAAATTGTCCGGTTTCGGAAAATCTGGGAGCTGCTGCATCTATCGCCCAAGAATATCCGCCATCCTTGCGCCCGACGCGATATTCCACGCTGTACCGTTCCTGGCGTTCCTTGGCGGTCAAAAATGCCTTCTTTACCTGTTCTCGGTCTTCTGGATGCAGCGCGTTTATCCAACCCAATCCCAAACCTGTTTCCTCAGTTTGACCTGTGAATTCATACCAGGTTTCGCTCAAGAAAGTGCAATAGCCTGTGGAGTCTGTTACCCATACCATAAAAGGAGCATTGTTAGCCATATTGCGGAATCGTTCTTCGCTTTCTTGCAGCGCTGATAAAGCTTGTTTGCGTTCTGTGATATCCCGACAGACAATCACTCCGCCTTTGATTTCGCTGCTAGTATCAACTACTGGATAACCGCTGATACTGATCCAGCGATCTTCGGAATATTCGCGGCGGACAAATACCTCTACATCATTGACATATTCACCTTTGATTGCTCGGACTAGAGGTAGTTCAGCGGCGGGGAAGAGGGTTTTTTTATCTGCCAAAAATAGTCCGTAAGTGCTCGACCATTCATCACAACATTTTTCATTCGATAGCTGACCGAATATTCCTACGGCGGCTTGGTTAAACAACACAAACTCCCCTTGTTGGTTTGCCAAAATTAAACCATCGCCAATGCTGTCAATGATGACTTGCAGTAACTTAGTTTGTTCTTGCATGGCGACTTCTGCTCGTTTGCGATTTGTGATTTCGCTGGAGATGCCAATCAGGCCGATGACTTCTCCCGCTTGATTGCGGTATGGAGCTTTCATTACCAGAAATGTCCGAATGCCATCGTGAGATTCTTCGAGGACTTCTGTTTGTCCAGACTCCATAATGCGCCGATCGTTTTCCGTGACTGTGACTGCAAGTTCTGTTACTGGGTATAAATCGATATCGCGACCACCAATTACTTCAGAAGCAGATTTGCCCATTATTTCCAGCGTGGCTGGATTGGCATAAATAATCTGTCCTTCTCGATTTTTGACAAAAATTGGCGTCGGCGCTGACTCGTTAATTACGTTCAAAATCGCATTCTTTTGGCGCAGTTCTTCTTCAGTGCGTTTGCGATCGCTAATATCGCTCCAATAAACGGTAAGTCCTTCGGCCGCAGGATAGGCGCTCACTTCTATATACATCTGGAGCGAAGGCGAGAACTCTTCAAACTTGACAGAAACTTGTTCGGAAACAACTCGATGAAATTCTTGATATGCCCTTGAATTGGATTCTTTCTCGGCGGGGAATACCTCCCAGATTGATCGACCTAGTAAGTCTTTTCTCGATCGAGAAAGCAGTTTTTCTGCTGTGGCATTAACGTAGGTATAGCGCCATTGTGAATCGATCGCCATAAAGGCATCGGTAATACTTTCTATAATATTGCTGACTTGCTGGGAGGCCGCTTGCACCGCGAGTTCAGCGTTTTTGCGCTCGGTGATGATTTCGCAAAAAATCATGATGCCGCCAATCTCATTGGTGTTGGTTCGCCAAGGATGAATTTCCCAGCGCACCCAGTCGATTAAGCCATCCGGGCGGGGAAACTGATCTTCTTGGCAGATTTCGACTGATCCCGCCAGACAGCGCTGGTGGATTTGTTTCAAACGATCAGGCAAATTGGGAAAGATGTCGTAGTGCGATCGACCCACAATGTTTTGAGTGCCGAGCCCGTAACTTGCCAGCCAGCGGTCGCTCACCAGCATATACCGCATCTGGCGGTCAAACATCGCCACCCCCGCAGGCGAATGTTTGACGAACAGCCGCAGTTGCTCTTCCTGTTGCCGCAGGAGATTTTCGGATTGTTTGCGATGGGTGATTTCTTGAAAAAGTAAGGCGACTTTTCGGCTTTGCGGCTCAGGAGTGCGGAACGCCGAAACCTCAAACCAGCGGTTCATGGCTTCCGAGCCATGCTCAAAGCGCAAGGACTCCCCCGTCAGCGCGACTTTGCCGTACATCTCAAACCAATAATCTTCGAGTTCAGGAAGCATCTGTCGCGCCGTTTTACCCACAGCTTGTACGAGTCCGGTTTGTTTCTCGAAGGCCGGATTGACTTCCAAAAAGCGGTAATCGATCGGCTTTTCGTTGGCGTCAAACAGCATTTCGATGATGCAAAAGCCTTCGTCTAGGGACTCAAACAAAGTGCGATAGCGTTCCTCAGAGTAGCGCAAAGCAGCAAGAGCTTGTTTGCGATCGCTAATATCCATAAAGGCGGCCACACAGCCACGAACGGCGCCATGTTCGTCAAATAACGGTACCGCATTCACCAACCAATCAAAGGCCACCCCGTCCGATCGCACCATTTGAATTTCCATATCTCGCACTTCGACGCCGGAAGCCACTGCCAGTTGCATAGGCAGTTGTTCTCCCGGAATTTCTTCTCCGTTGCGGAATCGTCTAAACGGAAGGGCTGCGGCTTGCTCTCCGGTTCCAGAAACATTGGTATCCGGTGGCACTATCAACATCGACTGGGCAAATCGGTTAGCCCGAATTACTTTACACTGGGGGTCGTCGGCGATCGTAATACCGACGGGTACAGCATCAAGTATCGATTCGAGTTCATTGACTCGTCGCTCTAATTCTTGGTTGAGCCGTTCAATTTCTTTTTTGGTAGCTTTACGATCGGTAATTTCATGCACCGTCACATTCACTCCCAGGACGCGATCGTCCTCGGCCCTGAGTGGATAGAGACTCAACAGCCAATCCTGTTCGACTCCCGGCTGTGCTGAGTTCGTCCTGCGAAGTTCGAGCTGTTGAAGTGGAACTTTAGTTTCAATAACTTGTCGGTAAAGCGGCTCTAAATCATCTGCCATTTCTGGCAAAATTTCGCGCAATGTTTTGCCGATGTGGGCTGCGGCTGGAACTCCGTTAATTTCTGCTAGCCAATCGTTGATGCGGACAAACCGCAACTCGGTATCGAAGAAGCAAAGTCCGATCGGTGCACTAGCATAAATTGCCTCGATTTCTGCTAGTTGCTGGTGTGCCGTTTGCGCTTGTTGAATAAAAATAGCCTGAGCCGCTTTCTCCTCGGTCACATCTTGAAAATAAACGGCCAGCCCCGATGGGATCGGATAAGCTCGTACCGCATACCAAGCATTGAGTGGCGGATAAAAAGATTCAAAACTAACTGTAACTTGGAAGGTGGTGGCGTGGCGATATTCCTGCTCAAACAAACTGCCCACTGATTCGGGAAACTCTTCCCAAATGCTGTTGCCAATCAAATCTTTCGAGGGTCGATTCAGCCACCGGGCTGCTTGCGAATTGAGGTAGGTAAATCGCCAGTCTCGATCCAAAGCAAAGAACCCGTCCGAAATACTTTCGAGGGTGTCTGACAGTTGTGGCGCGGGCGCGTTACAGACTGGTTCGGGCTGAGGTTGAGCGATAGAAGTGAAGGTTGTTACTACTGCATAGGGAGTTGATCGATCTCCCTGAAATAAAGGTTGAGAATTGAGCGTCAACCAAATCAATTCTCCCTGTGGCCGCTCAAAGCCCATGATGACATTTGAGCATGGTTGCCCGGTTTGCAACGCCACCATCGCCGGATGTGTCTCGCCGGGAAAATCCGAGCCATCTTCACGCAGAGTCTCCCACCGACTGTTGATTGAAGTGCATAAGAGCATCTGTTGTGCTGTCATCCCCAACAGATCCTGGGCGTGAGAATTGCACCCCTGAATGCTACCATCTGCCAATTGCAGAACCATCCCTACATCAGTTGGCAAAGGCGGGGCTGGGTAGAACGCTTTGTTAGAATCCGTTGAAATAGAGGGGTCGATTTTTGCTTGGGGTTCAGTATTGCGTGGGTTTTGCATCGGTTTCTAACAACGCTCATTTTACTTCGGGCAAAGCAAATCGCGATCAATACAATAATAGGGAAATAACCAGAGGAACTTTTGATTTGAGCAGGGTGATACTTCCAACCTAAGATGGATGTCGATCGTTATGCGGTAATATCGATATCTAGACAATTTATTTTATCGTAGAGTACTACGTCTGAACCAGTTGCGGGATTCAGCACAGGCGACGGGGAATTTTCTGGCTGTTTCAAATGCCAGGTTAGTCCGTCTCATTATTTTTCGCGTTGCTGTATATTACCAATGGCTGTTGCTCGTTTTCGGGTGCGAACAGATGGTACTTGCACACAGATAAATAAGTAGATGAAGCTTGAAAATACATAACCCCTCTCTCGCAGCAAGTGAAACGAAGCAATCGCTCTTGTTACGCCCGCCTTACATTCTGTTACATTGTAAACTTTATTTGCGCCTACCTACTTAGGAACCCCGTTTGTTTGTGTAAATGTAACCGGAAATTTAGGCAATATTTTGTTCGTCTCAACGGTAAATGGGCGATCGCATTTACCTCAATACAGGGTCGCCTGCTTCCTCCAGTCCCAACGTTTGTGTCACGTTTGCCGTTCATCTCACAAACTTAATCCTATGCACATATTCACAGCCGCCGATCGCACCTATATTCTGGGGTTAGCAGCACTTCTCAAGTCTGTAGATCTCAATGTTAGCCAATCTGGAGAGCAGCCTGTAAAAATTAGCATTGTATCTACTAGGATAGAGCCACACCAAAAGGAACAGTTACAGAATTGCTGCAAATACCAGATTGAATGGCAAGAATTGCAATCTAATTACGACCAACTTCTTTCGATATCAGGTTCTAAACTTCCTTACGTTAAATTGGAGCCGCAAAAATATACCAAAGAAACAGAAAGGCTGATTTGGCTCGACAGCGATACGATCGTTCTGGGCAGCTTAGAGCCGCTGTGGAACCTAGATTTTCAAACTCTGCCGATAGCAGCCGCAGCCAACTTCTGGGGAAATCTCAACAATTATCAAGATCGAAACCCTTATTTCAATAGTGGTGTTTTAGTTTACAACATGAAGCTTTGGGAGGAAGAGCAACTGTCGGAAAAGTTGCTCCAAAATGCTAGAACCCACGTTTGGGGCGATCGCGATCAAGGTGCATTAAATTCAGTTTTAGTGGGAAGGTGGAAGCAATTAGACCAAATATGGAACAACCACAAAACTGATGATATGTCAAGTAAAGTGATGCACTTTATGTCAAGACCGAAACCGTGGGAAAGCTCCGCCCCCAATCAATTATGGCTTGATATGTTGTCTCAGACACCGTTTAAGGAGGAACTAGAAAAAATTCCAAATAAGTTTAAGGGGCTGTCGAGCTTTCACGTAAAATACCAAAGACTTGACAGGTGGTTGAGCGAACCGATACTCAAGTTTAAGAGTTACCTGAAACAACCAAAACGTTAAGGTCAATCGATTTTAGATTTTAGATTTTAGATTAAAGAATTGAAGCATTGACCCCACGGATGACTCCGGGGGCTTGTATCCTGGATGCTTTCGGTCAAAATTGGTCTTTCATGCCGCGCAATCGAGCGAAAGTTGGCACTGGATCGCGGGTGTTGGTGGCTGATTGGATCGTGGGAAAGTCCCAGCGCAAAAATGGGTTTGTCCTTTTTTCGAGGCCGATCGATGATGGTATTGTAGGTTGCGATCGACTGCGCGCTTCCTTGACTTCGGCGAAGCGCTGCTGTAAGTGGGGATTGTCGCCATCTACACTCAAGGCAAATTGCAGGTTGTTCAGCGTGTATTCGTGGGCGCACCAGACTCTCGTACTATCGGGCAAATTTCGCAGTTGCCCCAGAGAGGCTAACATTTGGGCGGGAGTGCCTTCTTTGAGCCTGCCGCAGCCTCCAGCAAATAAGGTGTCGCCGCAAAACAACTCGCCGGTTTCGCTGGGATTGCTGGGGGGGAAATAGTAGGCGATGTGAGCTTTTGTGTGGCCGGGTAGGAAGAAGACTTCGGCGGTTCTGTTGGCGAAAGAAACTCGATCGCCCGCTTGTAAAAACACTTGCTGTCCGGGTATTCTGCCTCGGTCTTCTGCGCCACCGTAAACTTTGATATGGGGAAAGCGATCGATCAGTTCCTGATTGCCGCCTATGTGGTCGTTGTGGTGGTGGGTATTGAAAATTGCGGTTAATTCGGCTCCGAGTGCTTGCAGTTGCTCTAATACTGGCTGCGATCGTGCTGGATCGACGACGGCTGCTGTGTGGCGATCGGGGTCGTGCAGCAAGAAAATGTAATTGTCGGACAGTACCGGAAGCCGATAAACCTGCATAGAAAAGTGCCTCTCTAGGAAAAATATTATATAATAAAGTTAGTCTGAACGCTATCCGAAGGCTGATTGCAGATTTATTAAGTCCGCATATCTATCTTGGGAAGTAAAAATCTGATAAAACTCTGATGCGTTATTTCTGCTGTTGAGCAAATTGATGTGCGGTCGGGTACGCATCATTTTTGAGTCAAGAACTGGAATCGGCTTTAACTATTTTGGCATAAAAGCGATCGAATAAATGCGAACATCTCACAACAAATCGAACTTAACAATTTCTCAAAAAGTCGATCGAATTGTAGCCTCTGGCAAGATCAGTCGCAGGGAACACTTAGTTTTGACTTCGGCTATCCTCTCAGATGATAAAATTTCAGAAGAGGATCGACATCAGATTAATCGGATATTTGATTATATCCAAATTGGTCGCCTCAAGTTTATCGATTGAACAGAAAGACTTGCTCGCTCAGCATCGGTCTGGAGTTTAAAAAGCGTTTTTTAGGAGTGCGATCGTCCCGTCGGGCACAGCAAAGCCTAGATATTTAGCTTGGATTCTCCCGCTGACGCCGAGTGTGAAAGCCTCAGATGTGGAAGTCTCAAATTAACAAGGCTCTTGGCAATCCCAGCTACAAAAACAGGCAGAATAAAATGAGTGCAGACAAACCAACTATTTTGGTGACGGGCGGAGCGGGATATATTGGCTCTCACGCGGTATTAGCGCTGAAAAATGCTGGTTACGGTGTGGTGATTTTGGATAATTTAGTTTACGGTCACAGAGATATAGTAGATCGGGCTTTGCAGGTGGAGTTAGTAGTTGGCGACACGAACGATCGCACTCTTCTAGACAACTTGTTTGCTACGCACAAGATTGATGCGGTAATGCACTTTTCTGCATACGCTTACGTGGGTGAATCTGTTACCGATCCCGCTAAATATTATCGTAACAATGTCATCGGCACTATTACCCTTTTGGAAGCAATGATCGCTGCTGACGTGAAGAAATTTGTGTTTTCTTCTACTTGCGCGACTTACGGTGTACCGGAGAAAATTCCGCTCACAGAAGACCACCCACAAAACCCGATCAATCCCTACGGTGCTACTAAGTTAATGGTAGAACGGATTTTGTCGGATTTTGACGCTGCGTATGATTTCAAGTCTGTTTGTTTCCGCTATTTTAACGCGGCTGGGGCCGATCCGAACGGATTGTTAGGAGAGGATCACAATCCAGAAACTCACCTGATCCCGCTGGTGTTGTTCGCGGCTTTGGGTAAACGAGATTCGATCGCGATTTTTGGCACGGATTACGAGACTCCTGACGGTACTTGCATTCGGGATTACATTCACGTTAACGATTTGGCATCTGCTCACATTTTGGGATTAGAATATTTGCTCAATGGTGGCAAATCTGATTTCTTTAATTTGGGCAATGGCGGCGGGTTTTCGGTGAAAGAGGTGATAGAAACGGCTCGTCAAGTGACGGGAAAAGAGATTAAGGCTGTTGAGTGCGATCGGCGTCCGGGAGACCCACCTGCTTTGGTTGGCAGCAGCAAAAAGGCGATCGAAACCTTGGGCTGGTCTCCAGAATATCCAGACATTAAGAACATTATCTCCCATGCTTGGCAGTGGCATCAAAAGCGTCACAGTTAGCATAAACTCAAATAAAATAAGTGCAAAAATAGAGTCTTAAATAATGTTAAACAGTCACAAAGATTTTTGTTTTTGCACCTTAGCTTTTGGGAAAAAGTATCGCGAATTAGCCAAACAACTAGCAGCAGATTTAGAAACTCATTCTCTAGGGACGATGCTAGTTGTTTGTACTGACAAGCCACATGACTTTCAAAATTTAACGAATGTTTTCGCCTTTAAAAAAAGTCGCGAAGGTGTAGATTATTGTTATAATGATAAACGATTTGCACTAAAAAAAGCCTTAGAATTATGCCGAGTTACAATCTTTGTGGATGCAGATACAAGAATCAGAGGAAAAGTGCCGGAGAGAGAATGGATGTCCGGCATTACTTCTAAAGGGTTTATTCCCATTCTAGAACATCCACCAAATCAATCATTGCCGGGGAGAAAAGAGGCAATTCACAAATTAGCAAAAAAGCTAGAAATTCCATTGAAAAATGTAAGTTTTGTTCCAGAAAACTTGTTCGTAATTGCGAGAGACAATGGTAAAGAAATTCAGTTTATTCAAGAATGGGGAAAGATTGGAAGATTTTTTGAAGTGCAAAAAGTAAAAACAAAAGACGGTAATCCCATTGGGTTAGCAACTGCTAAAGTTGGGTGGAATATTCGTAATGACGGGTGGCAGGAACTCGCTCAAATTATGGAACACTCTTTTGCTCATTGGGACTGGCAAAAAAATCAAGTAAGAACCTTTCGGGATAAAGTTTGGGATAAATTGCAGTTTGACCATTGGCAATATCTCTATCGGTTATTAAAAACACAGTTAATTGCCTTATTAAATTTCGATTTTTACTATCGTTAGAGAAAAGATATGGATAGAGGATTTATCATTATTTTAATTGGATTGTACTCTTTCCAGGATTGCGTTCATTTTCTAGCTTCAGTCAGGAAGGTTCACCGCGAACCAATTATTATTTTAATAGATAGAGTCCCGCGATTTTTATATCCCTTACTTTTGGTGTTCGGAAATGTGAGATTGCAGGCCGCACCGAAACCCGAAAATCCTGTTTTAGCATCGCGACAAGCTAAGCTGGCTTTGTATAAACAATCTCCTTTTGAGAAAACTATTTATCTGGAGTGGGATATTTGTTTGCTATCGCCAATATATGAAGTTTTTGACTATCTTGATGAAGTAGATTTGCTGATAATAACAGAAGACGGGCAGCCTGCGATTGCTAAAGCGGCAAATTTATTAAGAGTCAAGCAGGATATTCTGTCAACTTTGGAGTCTATCGGGTTGCCGCTAAATGCAAATAGCATTCAATACAATGGCGGATTTATCGCTTTTACGAAAAGCAGTAAAACTCAGGAATTGTTTATAAACTTTAAGAAATATTTCGATATGGTAGTGGCGATCAAAATGTGCTACTGTTAAAAAAACAGGGCGCTTTTGCGGCTGCTGTTGAATCGGTGAAACCGAAAATGACAATTTTGTCCCCCGTTTACAACTACTTGGATAAGTGGAAAGATGTTTATACGATCGACAAACCGATCAAAGTAATGCACTGCACTTATCCTTACCGCCCTCAGTACGCGAAGAACGTGACGCGCTCGCTCTTTACTAGAATAGTCGATCGCACGGCTACAATATTTTTACCAAATCAACTTAACAATCCCTTTGCGCGACTTACGGTGTACCTGAGAAAATTCCGCTCACAGAAGACTACCCACAAAATCCGATCAATCCCTACGGTGCTACTAAGTTAATGGTAGAACGGATTTTGTCGGATTTTGACGCTGCGTATGATTTCAAGTCTGTTTGTTTTCGCTATTTTAACGCGGCTGGGGCTGACCCTAACGGGTTGTTAGGAGAGGATCGCAATCCAGAAACTCACCTGATCCCACTGGTGTTGTTCGCAGCTTTGGGTAAACGAGATTCGATCGCGATTTTTGGCACGGATTACGAGACTCCTGACGGTACTTGCATTCGGGATTACATTCACGTTAACGATTTGGCATCTGCTCACATTTTGGGATTAGAATATTTGTTAAATGGTGGCAAATCTGATTTCTTTAATTTGGCCAATGGCGACGGGTTTTCGGTGAAAGAGGTGATAGAAACGGCTCGTCAAGTGACGGGAAAAGAGATTAAGGCTGTTGAGTGTGATCGGCGTCCGGGAGACCCGCCTGCTTTGGTTGGCAGCAGCAAAAAGGCGATCGAAACCTTGGGTTGGTCTCCATAATATCCCGACATCAAGGATATTATCTCCTATGCTTGGCAGTGGCATCAAAAGTGTCACCACTCTTAGTATGTAGCGTGCTTATAGCGCACCTTACCATGACAGCAAAATTTGATTGAATTCTTGTGGGGAGTAGGGGTTGGGCGTCCCGCCCGCCCCAAAAATACAATATGCTAATAATATCGGCTAAATCGGGACAACTCGGCAACCGACTGCTGCTTTTTGCTAATTTCATTGCTTGGGCGATCGAGCATAATTTGACGGTTCTCAATCCGGCTTTTGAGGAATATGCAGAATTCTTTGTGGGAACCGCAGGGGATTTTTTGTGTTGTTATCCTCCTCCATATTTTACCGCAGGAGGTAACAAGTTTGTCAGAAGCAAATATTATAATTTTATCAAGCATTTAAGCAGCAAAAAAATATTAAAAACGCAAGAAATAACCCGAAAAAAACCTTTTAGTTGGCTTGCATATCAGGATATCGCACAAATCAAGCAGGGTTCAATTGTTTGTTTTCAAGGCTGGCTATTTCGAGATGGCTGGTTTGTAGAAGATCTCCCCTATTTACACAAGTACGCCGACCAGATTAGAGCCTACTTTGCACCATTAGAGCGATATAGAATCAATGTAGATCGTTTGATATTGAATTTAAAAGATAACTCTGATATGCTAGTCGGAATTCACATCCGTCAAGGGGATTATGCTCAGCATCAAAAGGGGAGATACTTTTACACTACTCAGCAATATTTAGAAGTCATGAATTCTGTGGTAAGGCTATGTGAAGGCAAAAAAATCAAGTTTTTGATTTGTTCTAATATTCCACAAAATCCGAGTTTATTTGATAATTTTAACTGTGGATTTGGCAGCGGTCATTTAATTGAAGATATGTATGCTTTGGCTGAGTGCGACTATGTTGTCGGGCCGCCTAGCAGTTATACTATGTGGGCTTCTTTTTATGGAGATCAACCTCTTTACATGATCCGTGATGTCAATAAAACAATTAACCTGAAAGATTTTGTACATTTTTATGAGTGGCAAGGAATTTTTCACCAACGAGATGACTGGAGTGAGAGCTTTTGGGAGTGGACACACGCTCGGTAAATAAGTAAATCAATAAGTAAATTAATGAATTCAAATAAATTAGCAGTCAAGGGATTTATCACTATTTTAACCGGTCTTTACTCTTTCCAGGATTGCGTTCATTTTCTGGCGTCTGTTAGGAAGTTTCACCGGGAACCAGTTATTATTTTAATAGATAGAGTCCCTCTAATTTTATATCCTTTACTTCAGGTGTTCGGAAATGTCATATTGAAACCTGCACCTTCTAATGAAAATCCTGTTTTAGCATCGCGACAAGCTAAGCTGGCTTTGTACGGGGAATCTTTGTTTGATAAAACTATTTATATGGACTGCGATATTTGTTTGCTGTCGCCAATAGATGAGGTTTTTGATTTTCTTGATGGGGTAGATTTGTTGGTGACGGAAGATGTGCAGCCTGCGATTGCTAAAGCGGCAAATTTATTAAGAGTTAAGCAGGATATTCTGTCAACTTTGCAGTCTGTCGGGTTGCCGCTAAATGAAAATAGCATTCAATACAATGGCGGATTTATCGCTTTTACAAAAAGCCGTAAAACTCAGGAATTGTTTATACATTTTAAGAAATATTTCGATATGGTAGTGGCGCATCAAAATGTGCTACTCTTGAAAGACCAGGGCGCTTTTGCGGCTGCTGTTGAATCGGTGAAACCGAAAATGACAATTTTGTCCCCCGTTTACAACTACTTGGATAAGTGGAAAGATGTTTATACGATCGACAAACCGATTAAAGTAATGCACTGCACTTATCCTTACCGCCCTCAGTACGCGAAGAACGTGACACGATCGCTCTTTACTAGAATAGTTGATCGCACGGCTACAATGTTTTTACCAAATCAACTTAACAATCCCTGGCGTTTAAAATAATTAAAGTGTGTTGGCAAACTGCATCAAAAACAACAAAATTCAGCCCACGATTTTAAAAAATTAGCCTCAACATATCCGAAAATTCACCTAGAAGAATTATTGCTGGCTGGAATAACAGTCTTGGGTTCATTATTCTGTTTTTTTACTAAAATACTTCGTTGCTGCCCTTTGCCCTGGTTAAAAACCTGGTTGCTGTGGTCGGGAGTACGTGAGTCAGAATCGCCTTGACAAAAGCTCGGTTAAGCAGGAAAATTAAAAAAATGTTTTAAACAAAATACTCAGTGAAAGTTTCATTAGTAGTGAGCGATTTGTCAGGAGGAGGTGCAATTCGTGCTTTTTTATTAGCTCAAGTCTTGATAGAGCTTAAATGTGATGTAGAAGTTGTTGGATTTCAGTTTGGCAAGGAATTGTACGCTACTCCTCCCAGAGACATCCCGGTATGTGCGATACCGGGTAAAAATTATCCGGGGTTTTTGATGGATGCTCAAAAACTTTGGAAAAAAATAGATGGGGATATTATTTATGCAGTCAAACCTAAACCTACAAGCTTTGGATTATCACTGCTAAAAAAACTGGCGACTCGCCACTTTATAATTTTAGATATAGACGACTGGGAACTGAGCTGGTACGGCGGAGATGAATGGAAATACCGTCCCTCTTTTAAACAACTTTATCGAGATATTTTTAAACACAACGGTCAATTGAGAGAACCAGATAATCCGCTCTATCTCAAGTGGATGGAAAGTCTAATTCACCGTGCTAATGCAGTTACCATTGATACTGAGTTTTTAAAACAGCGTTTTGGTGGTGTATATTTGCCTAATGGTAAGGATACTGCAATGTTCGACCCTGCTAAATACAATCCTGAATTGAGCAGACAGCGTTACGGCTTGTCCGGGTATAGAGTTCTGATGTTTCCGGGGGCACCGCGACCTCATAAAGGCGTGGAGGATGTTTTGATGGCCCTCGAACTGTTAAATGAGCCGGATTTAAAATTAGCGATCGTCGGCGGCAGTCCTTATGATGATTATGATGATAAACTTGTGAAACAATGGGGGCGTTGGATTATTAAACTGCCAAGGTTTCCAGTGGAGACGATGCCGTCCGTTGTAGCGGCGGCTCATGTTGTCGTTGTTCCTCAGCGAGAAACTCTCGCAGCCGTGGCTCAGTTTCCGCTCAAGCTGACAGATGGTATGGCCATGGCTAAGCCTGTTTTGTCTACGCGAGTGGGGGATATTCCAGCAATTTTAGGGGGAACGGGTTATTTAGTCGATCCGAGTTCTCCCGCTCAAATTTCACAAAAAATTCAATGGATATTTCAAAATTTGACAGCGGCTAATTTACAAGGAATGAAAGCTCGGGAAAGATGTGTGGAAAAATATAGTATTCAAGCAATGAAACCGATACTTTCAGAGATAATCGCAGGTATGTAAATGTTATTTTAAAACTACTCAATGGAGGAAGAAAAGCTGGCTGTTATTAAAGAATATTTTGAGATGCCGTACTGTTTAGCTGGGAATGCTTCATGTCTGCCAATAAGCTACTCCTAAAATTTGCCAGACGATATCCCGGCAGGATTTTCTTAACTGTGATGCTGGGCTTTTCTGGCGCTTTATTCAACGGTATCAGCACTACTCTGATTGTACCAGTGCTTTTAAGTTTTTTAGAGGAAACTATCGAGCTGCGTGGTGCTCCACCTCTCATTAAAACTTTGATGTATCCCTTTGAGGGAATGCCCGGAAATCAGCGTTTAATGTTGATGACCGGGGCGATTGTGCTGGCAATTTTTTTTAAAAATGTTGCGAGTTATATCAATACTTTAGTAGCTACTTCTCTGACGCGATCTCTGACTTTTGATTTGCGAGAAGCAGGTTTGCGGTTGTTGTTAGAAGTAGATTTAGATTTTTACTCTAAAACTAAAGTCGGGGATTTAATTAATAGATTGGGCGGAGAGATTGGTCGGACTGCTAGTGCAGTTGGTACGGCCATCGGAATGTTTACTACCTCAATCACTGTTTTGGTGTTTGTGGGTCTGCTACTTTCTATCTCGTGGAAACTGACGGTGACAGCTACAGTTTTGCTGTCGTTAGTTGCTTGGACAAATCAATATATTATTAACCGTTCCAAGCATTTTGGCCACCTGCTTTCTGAAATGTCGAAAGATTATTCGGTTAGGGTACTGGAAACGATTAGTGGGATTCGGCTGGTCAAGTCAACGGGGAACGAGGAAAGAGAGTATCAGCGGATCAAGCATTTAATTCAAAGGCGAGAACAAGCGGATTTTCAGGCTCAGGTAAATTATGCCGCGATCGCCCCAATTAACGAAGTTGTTAATTTGATAGTTATAATTTTGATTGTATTTATAGGTCGCACAATATTTGCGAATGAGATAGAGTCTATTGCTACAATTTTATTAACCTATTTATTGGTTCTGTTTCGATTAATCCCTTTGATTTCACAGTTGAATAGCGGCCGCAGTCAATTTGCTAATACGTCGGCTAGTGTAGAGGTGGTTAATGATTTTTTGAGCTGCGAGGACAAGCCATTTATGCTCAACGGTTCTGTGCCTTACACTCATTTGCGATCGGGAATTCATTTTAATAAAATATCTTTTAGTTATCCTAACCACAAAAATTTAGTTTTGCAAGGAATTGATTTATTTCTACCTCATGGCACTACTTTGGCTTTGGTAGGAACTTCGGGTTCTGGTAAGTCAACTTTGGCAGACTTACTGCCGAGATTTTACGATCCTACTGAAGGTAATATCTCGATCGATGGCAGGGATTTGCGCGAATTTGACTTGAAAAGTCTGAGACAAGCGATGGGTATTGTTAGCCAAGATACGTTTTTGTTTAATGCTTCAGTGCGCGAAAATATTGCTTATGCTAGACCCCAAGCGACTGAGAAAGAAATTGTGGAAGCGGCGAAGGGGGCGAATGCTTATGAGTTTATCCAACTGTTGCCGGAGGGGTTGGATACTCAAATTGGCGATCGGGGCGTGATTTTATCGGGAGGGCAGCGTCAGAGAATTTCAATTGCTAGAGCCCTGCTGCAAAACCCGGAAATCTTAATTTTAGATGAGGCAACGAGTTCGCTGGATACGGTTTCGGAAAGGTACGTGCAAGCGGCGATCGAGAAATTGAGTTGCGATCGCACAACGTTGGTAATCGCCCACCGCCTCTCCACAGTCCAAAAAGCCAACAAAATCGCCGTGATCGATCGCGGGCAAGTAGTAGAAATGGGTTCCCACGAAGAATTGCTAGCAAAAGGAGGTTACTACACTCGCTTGTATTCAGTGCAATTTGCCGAAGAAACCGCTCGCGATGAAGCTCTAATTAGAGGTTCTTACGAAATTCGCACTCGCCTGACTCCCATGATAGCTTATCTCAAAATGCTAGTAGATGAAATGGTAGACTCTCCCGAAGAAAGAGACGAGTTAATCAGAGAATCATTTCACTCTGCTGCTAATATTTTCACTACTTTAGAATTTATAGAAAAGACTATTAAGCGTCAGGCTGTTAAAAAGTAGGCAGTTGGCAGTTGGCAGTAGTCATTAGTCATTAGTCAACAGTCAACAATTACTAATTACTAACTACCACTTACCATGTCCAAATATTATGTATTTTTTACCAGAAATATCTTGCCGCAACCCAATGTAGCGAGCTTAGTTCAAGTTGCACACTCTGCCAATGCTGCAGCAAATCTCGGTTATCCAGCAGTTTTGGTATACCTCCGTAAAGGCTGGAGTGCTTTGAATCCGGTTGATTTGCTTTTTCCTTTTCAACCGAGGAAACCAGATGACAAACTTGCCCAAATTTACAATCTTCAGGAAAAATTAAAAGTAGCAGATTTGCCCATGCCTTGGCCGATCGATCTTTGGGACAGCAAGTGGACGAGTTCTAGTACAATAATATCAAAATACTACTTACCAATTCACCTGCTTAAATCCACTAAAATTGTCCATACCCGCGACTGGAACTTTGTCAAAGCAGCAGTTAAAAATGGAATTCCCGCTATCTACGAACAGCACCACCATGAAAACAAGCAATTTGAACCAGAAATTGTCCGCAATCCTCTGTTTCAGATTTCAGTAACTGTTGCTGATACAGTCCGAGACAGCATGATTTTGAATGGGATGCCACCCGAAAAAGTAATTACGCTGCACAACGGTTTTAACCATTTTTTTCTCGCGAGACAAACAGAAGCTGCTCAGAATTGGCGACAGCAATTATTAACAGATGACAAACAGCATTTAGCTGTTTATGCAGGGGGACTTTACCCGTTTAAAGGCGTTGATATGTTGGTGGATGTGGCTCAGGAATTGCCGCTGGTTCAATTTGCGATCGCGGGCGGTGATTCATCCCAAGTAACAGCCTACCAGCAGTTAGCCAAATCCAAGCAAGTTAACAACATTAAATTTCTCGGCTACCTGCCTCAAAATCAACTAGCTAGCTTGCTGCAAGCAGCCGATGTTTTGACTCACCCGCACTGTTTGACAGAGGCCGCGACGTTCACATCTCCTTTAAAATTCTTTGATTACATGGCATCGGGAACTCCGATTGTAGCGACGGAGATTGCATCTTTAATGGAATTTAAATCGGGAAATATAGCAGCAACTTGGTGCAAACCGGATAACCCGCACCAGTTCGCGCAAAGCATTCGAGATTGTTTAACCAAATATCCGAGGAAAAGCGAAGGCTATGCAGAAACGATGGATTTTGTCAAGCAGTTTTCGTGGGAAAATAGGATAGAGAAAATTTTGAGTTATGTGGATGACAAAGTGCGATATCCGATAATGTAAAAATCCGTAGGAGTGGGTTGTACCAACAATCATCGCCTAAAATTAATAATCTCATAAACCCGCCCCGCCCACACGCAAAAACCCGATTTATTATTATATATGAACCCAAAAATCATCGGCACAATTACCACATACCCAGGTATGAACCAAAGCGACTGGCTGTGGCAACAAACTCCCCAAAACTTCGGCAAATGGGGCAACATTCAAATGCTCGCCAACCACCCAGAACCAGACTTTTTACTCATGTATCAATTCGACTTTCCCCAACCTTCCAAAAAGCAATCCTGGATCTACAAAATCCGCCGTCCAAGCCCCCAAAATCCAGAAAAGGACATTCGAGAAAAATTGCGCGGTGTCCCCAATGAACGTATAATTTACCTAATCCGTGAACCGCCATTACCAGAAGTTATTGAAATTACCAAAGCCAACTACGAACAAGCCAAACTTTATTGCGGTTACGTTTCCGGGCCCGACGATTTCGCACCAAAACCGGATTATATGCCCGCGATTTGGTATCACTCTAACTCCTTTCGAGAACTAGATGAAATGCCTGCGCCGCCGAAAACTAAATCCTGTTCTTGGATTACTTCAGGTGTTAGCCGCAGCGCCAATCACCGCCACAGATTAGATTTTATCAAATTGCTGCGATCGCAAGAATTGGATTTTGACCTTTACGGGCGAAACTTGCCAACTTGGGCGCACGGGAACGGCACTATGAACAATAAATGGCACGCCGTGGCACCATACTATTACAACTTAGCTATAGAAAATTATGCCGAAAACGATTGGTATGTCAGCGAGAAGCTTTGGGATGCTTTGTTAGCTTGGTGTTTGCCAATTTATTACGGCGGTTCGGCGGCGGATAAATTGTTGCCTGCAGGGAGTTTTCTGCGGCTGCCGAGTTTGGATGAGAAAGGAGTAGAATTTATTAAAGAGGTTGTGGCTAATGCGGATTATTGGCATGAAGCGAGGGAGAAAATTGCCGAAGCTAGACAAATCATTCTCCACGAATTGAACTTGCTTAATTGGCTGTCTAAGTTTGGAGTTCAGGAAATAGCCCAATGACAGAAAACCCAAATCAACCCAGAGAATATGATGCCGTACTCGGCGGTCAAAATCCTCCCCCCATAGGTGCTGCTGTCTTAGGTGGCCTTCCCGGTGTTAAGAGTCGTTTGGCTTCAGCGATTGTCGAGGTGAAAATTGCTGCACTGTCTGAAGCACTGAAATATGGAGAAGCTGGCTTAGATTTAATAATTGCGGCACTGCAAGATGAATTGATGTCGGTGAAGTTTGCAGCCTATTCGCTAGTGAAGCATAGAGATGAACCCAATATAAAACAGCAGTTACAAAAGTTAAAGAAATCTTTTCCTACCTTTGAGTTTGACGTTATCACAGTTGATGCTGAAGGAAAAGAAAACAGTCGCCGCACGTCCTTTGCTTGCTTCTTCCCCGAAGACTTAGGGAACGGAGTTGTGCTGGAAATGGTTTACATTTCCGGCGGCACATTTATGATGAGTTCGCCAGCAACAGAGCGAGATAGATATGAGCCGAATAGTCCGCAGCATCAAGTAAAAGTACCCGCTTTTTATGCAGGCAAATATCCCATCACCCAAGCACAGTGGCAAGCAGTGATAGGAAATAACCCATCGTACTTTAAAGGTGAAAAACGTCCTGTTGAATTTGTATCGTGGCAAAATGCTGTCGAATTTTGTGCCACACTCTCGCACAAAACCGGGAAAAAGTATCGCCTCCTGAGTGAAGCAGAATGGGAATACGCCTGTCGTGCGGGAACAACAACCCCATTTCATTTTGGGGAAACCATTACCCCGGATTTAGTCAACTATTACGGAAACCGTCCCTATGCAAACGCCCCCGAAGGACTTTACCGCGAAGAAACAACCGATGCAGGGATTTTTCCCCCCAATGCCTTTGGACTGTACGATATGCACGGCAATGTTTCGGAGTTATGCAGCGATAGGTGGCACGAAAACTATAACGGCGCACCAACTGACGGAAGTTCATGGGAAACTGGCACAGATGATCGCCGAATGCTGCGTGGCGGTTCCTACTACCACAATGCGGTCTTTTGCCGCTGTGCCTTTCGCTACAGGTGCTTGGCAGACGAGCGCCACACGCTCATCGGTTTTCGCGTAGCGATATCGTCGGTTTCTCCCTCGTCCTAGTTTTCCCGCGAGGACTAATAGATATGAATGGAATTTGCACGCTAGCCAATGATACAGTTTACGATCAACTAATTGCCTTACTCAACAGTATTGAAGTTATCTTAGGCTCAAATACTCCTGTCTGCATTTATCCTTTCGACGACAAAATAGAGCAAATCAAAGCTGAAATTGTTAACCGTCCCAACGTCTTTATTTATGAAGATAGCGCATCAATTCAGCGATGGGATAAATTCATGCAAGCAGCCGCACCAGAGCGTTTGAACCGCAAAAAATTCCGGCTTTACGGCGCACACCGGCGCTTTTGCGCTTTCGAGGGCCCGTTTGAAAAGTTTATCTATATGGATGCCGATACTTTGGTGATGAATTCCCTTGATGCTATTTTTCAGAAGTTAGAGGAATCTGATTTTGTGGTTTATGATTTTCAATTTCGCGACCTAACTAAAGTATACAATATTCAGTCACCAAAACTGCTAGAACTTTTTGAGCAAAATCGGATAGACTCGGAAATATTTTGTTCGGGATTTTACGCCAGCAAGCAAGGGTTGTTTGAGCAAGATACTAGGGAATGGCTATTAACTCAACTGCAATCTGGCGATGCGGAAATTCTCTATGAAGGTGCGGGAGAACAGCCGTTGCTCAATTATATGGTGATGAAAACTGGGATGAATAGCTATAATTTTGCTTATAGCCTCCCGGATGGCGAAAAAACTGGATGCAGCGTCACTTCCCAACATTTTGAAGAGCAAGATAACATTTTGTACGACAAGGGAAACCGACTTACTTATATTCATTATATTGGTGTGCCGCCGGATTTAATTCGGAGAGTTTGTGCGGGCGAAAATATTGAGTTTCCCTATCGCGATTTGTTCCTGCATTACCGCTATCTCCGCGAACCGTCCAAGCGTCCGATTTTTGCCCAAGCGCCAAAGTCTTATACTGAGGTTTCTGCGCCGAATTTGTTAAAAAGGGTATTGAGAAGGTTGAGGATAAATGTATGAATCGCGGTATTTATATTGTTGCGAATGATAAAGTGATCGAAAGTGCGATCGCCCTTGTAAACAGCATACGTCTGTACAATTGTCAAGTACCTGTTTTTTTGATTCCCTTCGACGACAATTATCAGCAAGTCGCAGCCGCACTCAGCAGTCTCCACGGGGTGCAATTGTTCCCAAATCTGGAGTTTGTGGAACAGTTTACCAGAGAAATTGGCCAAATGTTCGATCGCAACTTTTTAGCCCTTCCTAACAAAATGCGAAAACTCGCCACCTGGTTTGGCCCCCTTGACGAATTTCTGTACATCGATACCGATATCATTGTCTTTGAAGACATCGCAGCCAACTTAAACAAACTATCAGAAGTAGACTTTTTTTGCTGCGACTACCACCACCTCAGCGAAAAACTGCGAAATGTATTTTCACCTGCTGTACAACAACGGAATATCTTTACCGACTCCCAGCTTCAAGATGTATTCAACAGCGGTTTTTGGGCATCCAGAAAAGGAACTATTACAGAATCGCAAATGTATGAAATTTTGCGAGAATGTTCGCAGCATCGAGAATATTTTGACTTTACTCAAAATGTCACCGACCAACCTATACTAAATTATATCATTCTTAAATTGATTTCCCAACGCTGCAATCTTGTTAAAGATTCAGCAACCGAACCGGGAAGCTGGGCGGGTTCCAAGCATTTTCAGGAAATAGATTATGTTCTTTATGACAAAGGCAAAAGGTTAAAATATCTTCACTGGGCTGGAATACCGATTAAATCGGGTAGTCCTTATTGGAAAGTTTGGAAACATTATCGTTATCTCAATGAGGCAGAAAAAAAACAAAATTTAGTGCAAAAAATATTTTGCTACTGGCATGGTAAATAATATTCTTTGTAGTCACAAGGCGAGTGAAATCGCTAGCAACCCGATCACACAAACGAAGTCCACGCGGACTAACAAATTAACTGGTTTCCAGACCGCACCTAGTAACGAGTAGAATTATTCTATCTAAAATCTCAAATCTAAAATCCGATGGCTGATGGCATTTATATTCTGGCAAACGATGTTGTTTTTGATCATTTAGTTGCTTTATTGAACAGTCTAGAAGTCAACGGTGCCAAAGATATTCCTGTTTGCATTATTCCCTATGATAATCGAATGAAAAAAGTGCAAGTAGAAATTGCAACTCGTCCTCATGTCACCCTGTTTGAAAATAGTGATTCAATCATTTTCTGGGAAGACTTTGCGACTCAAGTTTGGAAAACTCATGCAAAAGCTCAAAAAGTTTGGCAATCTAAAGGTTTGAAACCTGTTCAATGTTTGGAAATGCACCGAAAATTATGTTGTTTCGACGGCCCTTTTGATAAATTTATATATTTTGACGCAGACACTCTGTTAATGGGTTCTCTAGATTATATTTATCAAAAGCTTGATGATTTTGATTGGGTAGCAAACGATTTTCAATACAAATCCGATCTCAATTATATATTTGATTTATCGTCGCCCAAATTGCCCCAAATTTTAAATAGTGACGAACTGCAATCTCATACTTTTTGTGCGGGTTGGTTTGCGTCAAAAGTAGGGGTTTTTAATCGAAATAATGCTTCTAAATTTTTAGAACAATTAACATCAGGAGAAGCGGAAATTATGTCTTTACGGGGGGCTGACCAATCTTTACTTAACTATTTAGTCGCCCGCAGCAAAATCTCTTTTTACAACTTTGCATATGCTCAACCCGAACAGGTGACGGGGAATCATTGGTCTTCTGAATTTGAGGCGCTCGATTATGTTCTATATGATAAAGGGCGGCGGCTTACTTATTTGCATTACATGAGTATTTCGGCTACCAAAATTAATCTATTGTGTGCTGGCGAAGATGTGGAGATTCCCTACCGCGATGTATTTCTACATTACCGTTATTTGAAGTCGCCGGAAAAAGGCCCCAAACTCAAATCCCCAAGTTGGCTAGTGCGCGGATACAGAAATGCCAAAACCTTTGTCAGGCAAAAAAATATCAACTTTAGGTATAGATTGGCAAATACAGAAATGAATATTTTGCGAAAAGCTGGCCGAAAAATTCGCAGTTTACAACTCAAAAATAAAGTTTACCAACAGTATTACAAAATTATGATGGACTTGCGGACAAGCCTTCTAGGCGTTCACTTAATTTCAATTCGGCGTCAGTCTGTGGCTAACAGAAGTAAAATATCTCTAGCTATTACCCATTTTAACCGTTCTAGTTTGGTTGTAGGTGCATTGTGCAATGCTTTGTATGACGATCGTATTGATGATATTATTATTTACGATGATGCTTCCTCTCCCGAAGAGTTTTCTAGGATGCAAGCAAATATAGCAAACTTGTCACCTAAGATTTCTATCCGCAGAGGTGAGCAAAATTTTGGTGCATATAAAAGCAAAATTATGGCTATTTCCCACTGCAAAAATGAGTGGGCAATTATTCTTGACTCTGACAATGCCTTGAGCGACACTTATGTCGATAGACTCTACCACATAACTGCATGGAATCCTAAGCTAATTTACTGTCCGACATCCGCCAATCCCTACTTTAATTTTAAATTATATTCTGAGACAGAAATTAATATTGAAAAAGCACGAGAATTAATTCTAAATAATCCCAATCCTAAATTATTTCGCAATTTTATTAATGATGGCAACTACTTCGTCAATGTACAGAAATACCTGGATTGTGCCGAGGATAATCAAGATATTTGCGTGCAAGCTTCCGATGTCGCCGCTTTTAATTATTTGTGGTTGAAAAGTGGCGGCAGCTTGTATGCGGTGAGTAATTTAAGTTATTATCATCGGCTACATTCCGGCAGTTATTGGCTCAGTACAATGACTGATTCTAAAAAAGTTTTGAATAAAATTATCGAAGCCATTACTAATCACAAAAACTGCGATTTTTTATAAAAATTAATGGTCTAATCGCAGCATTTCGATTGCAGAAAAACCTCAAAAGTTGGGTAATTCAAAAAATTAACAATGTTAAATTTAAGTTGCGGAATTTCTGGGATAGATAGCATCTAACTGTACTCTAACTGTACACAGACTGAATCCACTCCCATTCGCGCCTTAATCCTTCTTCTAAAGCAACCTGTGGCTGATAACCTAAGATTTTCTGGGCTTTAGACACATCCGCGCTAGTGTGCCGCGCGTCTCCCCTCGCAGCTTCGGTAAAATCTATCCGAATAGGTCGATCGACAATTCTCTCTATTGTATCAATAACTTCCTTCAAAACTACCCGACTTCCCCCACCAATATTAAAAACTTCCCCCGCAGCTTCCGCAACCTCAGCCGCCGCTAAATTCGCCGCCACGCAATCGCTGATAAACGTAAAATCCCGCGTTTGCAATCCGTCTCCGAAAATAGAAATCGCCTCGTCAAACAAAATCGACTTAAAAAACTTGTGAAAAGCCATATCGGGGCGCTGTCTCGGCCCGTAAACAGTAAAATAGCGCAGCGAAGTAGTCGGAAGGCCAAAATTTTTGTAATAAAGCCCGCACAAACGTTCACCGGCTAATTTCGTAATCCCGTAGGGAGAAACCGGCTGCGGACAAGCATTTTCACTCGTCGGGAAAGCTTCAGCATTTCCGTAAATTGAAGAAGAAGAAGCATAGACAAACTTTTGCAATCTGGGCGCATCTTTTGCCGCTTCTAACAATACTTGAGTGCTGTTAATATTGCGTTCGGTATAGCTGCGAAAACCGTCGCCCCAGCTAGCACGAACTCCTGCTTGCGCCGCCTGATGAAATATTACCTTAGCATCGGATAAAAGACCTCGCCAATTTAGAGACAAAATATCGCCTTCCACCAATTCAAAACCCGGATACTTTTCAAATCGTGCAATATTCTTGCGCTTGAGACCCGGATCGTAATAATCGTTGAACTCATCAACACCGATCACCGTCTCCCCTCGATTTAAAAGAGTTTCTACTAAGTTAGAACCAATAAATCCCGCCGCACCCGTAACAATTAAAATACTCATTCGATTTTAGATTTTAGATTTTAGATTTAAAACTTTTTACACAAGTTATTTCCTAAGTTGTCATCATCATCTTTTTTCTCTTCCTCTGCGTTCTCTGCGTTCTCTGCGGTTCAAAAAGTATCAAATAGGATGATCTTAGAGAACTATCAACCCCTTCGCTTTTCACAACAAAAGAGGTTGATAGTTAACTTTCATTGTTCAAAAGAATCCAGATCCAGCGCTTGGGAACCTCCGCGTTCTAACTCGATCAAAAGCTTACCTAGCTGAGTCCAAACTAGCCAGCCCGTGAGTACCGTCAGCGGCAAAGCTAGGGCATAAGAAAGTAGTTTTGGGAAGCCAAAAATCTCCATCCCAGAAGCTAAAAATACGCAAATACCGCCCGCCATTCCCAGAAAAGGTATGACCAATTGCAGCCTTGGCAGGTTAGCCAAAGTGCGAGTAGAACGATTTTTAGACCACTGTTGTACGGATTGTTTGAGAGTTGCTTCAAATGCTACGCCGGAGGCCATACCTGCTAGTAATCCAGCCGACATTAAAAAATAGGGAGGTTCTGGAAAATAATACACGAATAATTCCTTAATTTTGGTAATTGGAATTTGGGAATGGGGAATGGGGAATTGGGAATTGGGAATTGGGAATTGGGAATTGGGAATTGGGAATTGGGAATTGGGAATGGGCAAGAGTAGAATTATTTTTCTTCCTTCTGCCTTCTTCCTTCTTCCCTCTTCCTTCTTCCTGACATCCGTTACATCCGTTACATCCGTTACAGAATCCGTTGCCGAACTTCCTTCTTCCTTCTAATTAAAATCGAGTTAGCGCGGCTGCTCCTGCTGTGGAAAACTCCGTCAAAGCGCCTAGAGCAACGTTGAACAGGCGACCGGGCTGCAAATCTTCTTTGACTAAGTTCCACAGGCTGCGAACTTCTTCGGTGTGGATTCGATCGTCCTCAATCAAAGCTAACATTAGCTGGCGTCTCAAAAACGACCCTTCCTCTGACAGCAAAAATTGCAAGCCTAGTTGTGCTGTGGGGAGCAAGTCGAAACTGCGATCCGATCGGGCGATCGCGATCATGTCCTCTAACCTGTTCCACTGGAATTTGCCATCTTTGAATAATACCTCAATCAGACGCCGCCGCAGTGCCGGAGATTCTCCGTTCAACAAACGCCGCGCTACATAAGGATACGCCACCTCGACTATCTTGAAATCGGGATTCAGCGTCAGGGCTAAGCCTTCTTCTGTCACCAGAGAGCGAATAATTAAGGCAAATTTCGCCGGCACCCGGAAAGGATAATCGTACATCAACTCCGAAAACTGGTCTGTAATCGTCTTGAAGTTAAAATCTGACACCTTTTCGCCGACGATATCACCCAGTACAGATTCCAACGCCGGGACGATCGGCATAATATCTGTATCTGGTGTCAAAAAGCCCAGTTTGACAAAATCCTTAGCTAATTGTAAGTAATCTTTGTTGATCAAATGAACGACAGAATCAACCAAAGTTTCTTTAGTTGTTTCTTCCATCTGATCCATCATCCCAAAATCAATGTAAGCCATGCGGCCGTCCGCTAAGGCAAACAGATTTCCCGGATGGGGGTCAGCATGAAAAAATCCGTGTTCCAGCAACTGCCGCAAACCGCTGCGGACTCCGACTTCAATTAAACTATCGGTATCCAAACCTGCGGCTTTAACACTTGCCATATCTGTCAGCTTGATGCCGTCAATCCATTCGAGAGTCAGAACGCAATTTGAAGTATAGCGCCAGTAAATGCTCGGAACTTTTACTGTCGGGTCGTCGGCAAAATTTGTAGCAAATTTCTCCGCGTTCCGTCCTTCATTGATATAGTCAATTTCCTCGAACAATTTGATACCGAATTCATCAACGATCAAACAGAGGTCGTGACCGAGATTCAGCGGCAACAAGGGGCCCAACCATCCAGCGGCCCAGCGCATTAAATAAAGATCCAGGCTCAATACGGGCAGCAAATTCGGTCGCTGAACCTTGACTGCTACTGCTTCCCCGGTGAGGAGGCGAGCTCGGTAGACTTGACCGAGACTTGCCGCAGCGACAGGTTCGGGAGAGATTTCGCTATAGGTTTCGCTAATTTTGCGATCGAGTTCCGCTTCAATAATCTCGAAAGCGCGCACCGAGTCAAACGGCGGCAATTGATCCTGAAGTTTGATCAATTCTTCGAGAAAGTCTTTGCGGATCAAATCCGGTCTGGTAGAAAGGGCTTGGCCGACTTTAATGAAAGTGGGGCCCAAGCGAGTGAGTATTTGTCGCAGGTGGGTGGCTCGTTCCGGCTGGTGTGCTGCGACTTCGTGCTGCCAACTGTCCCACAGCATCCCCAGCACAAAGCCCGCAAAAGACCAAATAACGGTAATTGCGCGCCAAATTGCTTTCCAAGGACGTTTGCGATAATACTGAGCGATCGCTTGTGGATCGTAGCGTCTAGCCTGAGTGAATTGATACTGAGGCACTCGTTTATTTTCCTCTTATCTTCTGAAAATTACAGGTTAAATTGAGAATTGGGCATCGGCCATCGGGCATCGGGCATTAGGCATCAGGCATCGGGCATCGGGGATTGGAAGTCGAAAGTTCAAATATTATTTATTATTTATTCTTCGTTCTTCGTTCTTCGTTCTTCCCTCTTCCCTCTTCCTTCTTCCTTCTTCATCATTGACCGATCGCACTGCAAGGTTTAGGCGAGCGGAAAATGCACCCGTTCGAGGCGGATTGCTAGCCTAAATTTGTTTCTTTTCATTAAATATAGTACATAAAAGTACAAGTGATCGGTCAAAATACTTAACAGCTCTCCCTGAACCCTGCACATTCTCACAGCAATGCAACCCTGCAATTCTTTTCTCCTCCTGCATTTCCCTCGCTGATGCCATCGCACCAAAGCTACCGGATGCGATCGGCCTTTGCCAAGCAATCTTTCAGCCCATAAATCGTCCGCTCTTGTTGATCCCTCGACAGTTCCGGGAACATCGGCAAAGACAAGACTTCGCGACAAACTTGCTCAGCCTGTGGCAATTGACCGACAACATAGCCCAAAGATTTGTAAACAGGTTGCAGGTGCAAAGGTAACGGATAGTAAACCATCGAACCGATGCCAGCTTCCTGCAACTGAGCCCGCACCAAGTCCCGGAAATTGCCAGAGGGATTTTGCGCGTCTTCTGGACTTGTCAGCCGGATCGTGTATTGATTCCAAACTCCTTTTGCTTCCGGCAATTCTTTGGGGACGGCAACTCCGGGCACGCGGGAGAGAAATTCGCTGTAAAGTGCCGCTTTCTCCTGCCGCTGGGCGTTCCAACTGTCGAGATACCGCAATTTAATGCTGAGAATCACCGCTTGCAGGGCATCTAAACGGCTGTTGTACCCGATTTCTTCGTAGAAATATCTAGAAGACTGTCCGTGTTCTTTGAGCACTCGCATCGAAGCTGCGAGGGCTGGATCATTTGTCGTCACCGCCCCACCGTCACCGCAAGCGCCTAAGTTTTTGGTCGGATAAAAACTGAAGCAGCCAATATGACCAATGCTGCCGACTTTTCGAGACTGCCACTGGGCCCCGACAGATTGGGCGCAATCTTCAATTACGGCTAAATTGTGCCGAGTCGCAATTTCCATCAACCGAGTCATGTCTATCGGTTGGCCGAAGATGTGGACGGGCATAATTGCCTTGGTTTTGTCGGTAATTGCCGCTTCGAGGAGTTCGACATCCAGATTAAAAGTCTCGCTGTCAATATCGACAAATACTGGAGTCGCACCGACGGCGCTAATTGTCTCAGCCGAAGCAAAAAAGGTAAAAGGAGTGGTAATCACTTCATCGCCGGGGCCAATTTTGAGAGCTCGCAACGCCAAAATCAGGGCATCGGTGCCGGAGTTGCAGCCAACGCACTCGGAAACGCCGATGTAGTCGGCGAACTCTCGTTCAAAACTCTTCACGGCCGGGCCACCTACGTAGCCGCCAGAGGCTAGCACTTTTTGCACCGCAGCGGTTATCTCGTCGCCAATCTGGGCGTATTGGCGGGTTAAGTCGAGGGGGGGAACATTATTCACTCTTCACACCATAAATTTCAACCATTATCAAAGCAAATTCTTGCAGCAAAACTGTTTTCCAGAAACCTTTATTGCAATATCTTATATTTGGACAGGCAAACAATCACATTATCGAAAGGGTGGGCCGGTGTTAATTCTGCTAGATTTTACAGATTTGGGTTGGGCTTTGGGGATGGTGGCGATCGCGATCGGGCTTTCGGCGTGGCAGGGATTGGGATTGGAGGGGGCGATCGCGATCGCGGCGGGGCGCACCCTGATCCAGCTAATCTTAGTCGGGTACGTGCTCGCAGTCATCTTTGACCCGGAGGGGAAAAATCCTTGGCTGGTTTTAGCAGTTTTAGCAATCATGCTGACAACAGCTAGCATGGTGGCCAGCAACCGCATCAGCAAAAAAATCAAGAACTTACTGCCCTTAGTTTGGGGTTCAATTTTTATCAGTACGGCCTTGACTCTCGCCTATACAAACTTGCTAATTTTACAACCTGACCCTTGGTACGAACCGCAATACCTGATTCCTTTAGCGGGTATGATTTTGGGCAATGCCATGAATGCTGGGGCGATCGCGGGCGAAAGACTTGTCAGTACAGTTAATAGCAGCCAGTTAGAAATAGAAACCCATTTAAGTTTAGGTTCGACGCCGCAGCAAGCAGTAAAGCAGTACCGCAAAGATGCCATCAAAGCTGGATTAATCCCGCTCTTAAATACAATGACAGTGGTAGGAATCGTAACTTTACCCGGGATGATGACAGGTCAAATGCTGAGCGGTGTCAGTCCTCTCGATGCAGCATCTTACCAGATTTTGATTATGTTTGTGTTAGCGCTGGCAACTGTAATCGCAACTCTGCTGTTGACTGAGGGATTGTCTCGGAAGTTTTTTAATCAAGATGCACAATTGATCAAATGGTAATTGGGAATTGGGCATTGGGCATTAGGCATTGGGCATTGATAATTGGTAATATAATGTAGGTAGGAACTTACGTTGGGTACTATTTTTATGAACAGGCAAGATGCCTGTTTCACAAAGACTGAGTTTTATTGTGGGGAGTAGGGTTGAGCGTCTCGCCCGCCCCGGTCATAACTAAGAAGAAATAGCCATGATTCAAAGTCCAACTCAACCAGTAACTTTTGAACAATTTGTCGAATGGAAACCAGAAAACCGACGTTACGAACTGCACAACGGAGGAATTATTGAAATAGCCCAGCCACCGGGAAAACATGAAGAAGTTATCGGTTTCTTAGCCTCGGAATTAACTCTTGAATTTGTCAGGCTAAACCTTCTGTACCTAATCCCCAAACAAGCATTAGTTAAGCCATCAGAAAACGAATCAGCTTATTCCCCCGATATTCTAATCTTAAATCGCTCAAATTTAGCATCAGAACCTCTTTGGGAAAAGTTCTCCACGGCGACTCAAGGCGCATCAATTCCCCTCGTTGTTGAAGTCGTTAGTACCAACTGGCAAGATGACTACATCAAAAAAGTAGGGGAATACGAAATAATCGGGATTCCTGAATACTGGATTGTGGATTATCTTGGTTTGGGCGGCCGCAGGTTTATCGGGAATCCCAAGCAATCAACGATATCGGTTTATCAGTTGGTTGAGGGCGAGTATGAGGTGAGTTTGTTTCGGGGAAATGATAGGATTGAGTCGCCAGCTTTTCCAGAGTTGAATTTGACGGCGCAACAAGTTTTTCAAGCTGGATTGACTGCGAATGAAATTGCTGGCGATGCGTGAGTGTAAATATTGCGATCGCCCTGACAGATTTTTTGCCCTCACGCACCCTACAACTACAGCTATTTCGGTTCGTGACTCCCAATCCGCTTGCCTTCGCCATCGTACACCTGCATCGGAATTTTAGCATTTTCGGCGATCGCCTCCAAAGCTTTTTGCAATGTTTGAACGTGCTTTTCTACACCTTGGCGAGTCTTCACAGCATTGTTATTGTTTGCTTGGATGAAGGTTTGTTGCAGTTTCTGCACGTAACCTGGAGTCATCTGCACAGCAATCAAATCTTTGCTAACAGTATAGTCGCAAATCTTGGGGTTGCCTTTGCAAGTTCTATCTAAATCGGTGCGGGCTTTTTGCAGGTTCCTTTCTTCCTGCAACTTTACTTCTGCTTGCTGCAATGAAGTTTTGTAGGAAGCGATCAGCGGTTGGACTTTCTGGGAATATGCAGTTGCTGCCGGCACTTGCTCCGCGTAACTCAAAGCTCTTCGCCAGGATTCTGATGCTTTAAACCAGGCGTTTTTGCCCTCAAAAATTTGAGCTTCCGCTGCTAAAGTTACAGCTTGAGTATACGCATTTTCCGAAATTCCTTCGACATTTTTGCGCTCGCGAGCTTCTGAAAGTTTGGTTTCGTATTTGGGAACTAGCAGTTTAGCTTGTTGGTAAGATGTCGTGTTCGTGGGAATTTCTGATAGGATGTCGAGGGATTCTTCCCAACCTGATTGCACTTGATCCCAAGTCTCGGCTGTCTGAGCTACGGCTTCGCGAGCTTCTGCTATTTGGGCTCTACTTTTGGCGGCGAGCAGCGTTTTTTCCGCTTTTTTCTCTGTGCTTAACTGCCGATTTCCAGTTGCTACATTCTTCTGATATTCCTGCTTTTTTTTCTGAGCAAAAGCATAAACTGGACTGTCTGTGGGGATTTCTCCGAGTTCGGCGATCGCACTTTGCCACAGAGCTTGCGCTTCCTGCCCGTCCTCAGCCGAATAAGGCGGATTTTGGGTTTTTTGGGCTGCTGACTGTGCGAGGCGCGCTGCATCGATCGCAGAGTTTAAATTCTGATTTTGCGAACGGTAGCTTTCCAGGGAGCTTTGAGCTTCACCGCGATGAATTGACCATGAGGGAATCGGTTCCAAAAGGGCGATCGCCTGTTTTAACTGTCGCTGCGCTTCTTGGGGACTGTTGGCAACTTTTGACGTTTTCAGCGTCTTCGTCGAATTCTCGCTCAACTGTTTGGCATTAGCTAAAGCACTACATCCTCCGATGACGCAGGGCCGGCTCAGCATATAATAACCGCCTGCCAAAACTAGCGCGGCGACACTGATGATTCCTGCAGCAGCCAGCATCGCAAACGGTGAATGCTTGGGTTTTTGGGCAACTGTTACCGCTTCCATATCCAGCGGATTGAAGGGATTGTCTCCAATATCTGCCGGGATTGCAGCTACCCTAAAGGCGATCGGATCGGAATTGCTGGAACTCTCAGACAAATTGGGGAAATATTCTTCATCCCACGCATCTTTCCCATCCGTTTCTAACGGTATCTCTTCCTCTAGATCCGCCGTCTCGGCAACATTTTCTGTTAAGACTATCCCGGTTTCTTCTGCAGGGATATTCTCGGTTTTTTTGAACAACTGCACTGTTTTTGGTCTTGACAAAACAGGGTTGTGCATGGTAAAAGAATGGAAAGCGTAAGGCTGTTTTTGCCCGGTAATTTTTAGGCAAAGTCCAATCTGTTGAATAGATTCTGGTTCTATTTCAAGAATTGCTGCTTCTAGCACCGCAAAAGTCGGTTTGGCTTTGAGAACTAAACTGCGCGGGTGTTCTCCCACAACCGTTAAAGATTCATCTCGAAAATCGCAACTAATATAAAGCGGTAAGTTTTTAAATCCGGCTGCTTGCAAGTGTTGCTGCAATTTTACTTCTAGAATTTGTGCGTTGCTTTGTCGCGTTGCTACTGTCATATTTTCTCCTCTGTCTGATCTCACCACTTGAAATTTTAGATTTTAGATTTTAGATTTCGGATTGCGAAATCGTCGTTATTTCCGATTGGTTTGAACTTGTACCGACTCCTTCAGCTCTCAGCTCTCAAATCTTAACTCTCAAAATCTTAACTCTCAAATCTCAATTTGCAATGCCTGCCCATAACTTTCGCTGTAATAAACTTGAGTCACGTCAAAACGTCCGCCATATTGTTTGAAAGGTTCTGCTGCATAACCAAGCGGCAGCAAACAGCAAACATCTACTTCTTCTGGAATTTGAAAGGCTTCTTTCACCTTAGCGCTGACAAAACCTTCCATCGGACAACTATCTAGCCCAAAACTTTTAGCTGCAATCATTAAGTGAGCTACTGCGAGCATTGTATGTCTGTTTGTCCAAGTTTCTAGGGAATCGAAGCAGGGACGGTTCTCGAACAATTGCGGGATTGCTTGTCGCATATAATTGGCTAAATTGTCATTCATTGCGCCTGCTGCTTTGCCCAATTCGATGACGGCTTCGGTATTTTCGGGGCCGGCGGCGCGTCGATCGCCACAGCAAATTAATACTGTTGGGGCTTCTACCACTTGGCGCTGATCGAAGGCGCAAGCTTTTAATTTTTGTTTGCTGGCGGGGTCTTGAAGTACGATAAACCGCCAAGGCTGCAAGTTGTAACCAGAGGGCGATCGCACTCCCAACCGCAAAATCTCTGCCAATATGGCTGGGGGAATCGGATCGGGTTTGAAGCTGCGGGCGGCGCGGCGGCTTTCGATCGCCGTTTTAACATTAATTGAAGGTTGGATTTCAATGGTCATGGATAATTGGTAATTGGTAATTGGGCATTGGGCATTGGGTATTGGGCATTGGGCATTGGGCATTGGGATTAAGGCCTTTGGCATTGGGATTGGGATTGGTAACTTAAAAAAGTTGAATTGTTTTTCTTCCTTCTTCCTTCTTCCCTCTTCCTTCTTCCTTCTTCCTTCTTCCTTCGTCATCCCAAGCCCAACTCGCGCTTGAGCAAATTAATCGACTTAGATCCGATGTAATTTTCGGAGCATATCAGTTGCGGGGGACGAATAATATCTTCTCTAGCCGCATTGATGGCAGCTTTTACTGTAGCAAAACTCGGTTGGTCGCAAAAAATTGTTCTAGCCGATCGCACGATCGAGTTAATCTTGTACTCGTCTGACACCAAGGCCGTCATCACCAGCAAATCCTCTCCCCGGATGCTGTGGATGATGACTTCGGTCGATCGTAGCATTCCCGGACTCAGGCTAACGAGACCCAAATAACTGTCTTTGGGCAAACTCCCCACTAGCTGGATTTCCTGGCTGTAGTCGTAGATGTCTACAGGAATAACTCGCACAGAACGCGGTGCCGAAATCGATTCTGCTTCTCCGATAAAATATCGACTCGTGATCACAGTTCCCGAAGAGATTTGATCCAAAAAAGTACCTAGCTGTTCCATCGGCACTAACTGTATGGGAATGCGAAGGGCTTGTTCGAGTTCTTTCGCCATCAGTTCACCCACGCCGATGTCTTCTGTGGGGGCTGTGACGACGACGCGGGCGCTGCACCTGAGCCGCCAGTCAATTTCTGCCAAAAATAATTCCCTCGCTTGGTTGAGCGTACAGCCCTGTCCCAGCAGTTGATCGATACTTCCTTGCACTATTTTGTTGGCAAGGGGATATTCTTCGAGGATCGGAGATTTGAGTTTGTTGCCGTGTTCGTTGCCTAGGGCGCGGACGTAAATGCCCGATCCTGCTTGCGCTTCTACGAGTCCAGTATTTTCGAGCTGGCGGTATACTTTGCTGATGGTGTTGCGGTGCAAACCTGTCTGCATGGCTAGCTGTCTGGTGCTGGGCAAGCGGTGTCCGGGCGGAAATTGTCGCGAGGCGATCGCAAACCTGATTTGATTGAATAGTTGGGTGGATGCTGGAATATCGCTATCTGTTTGAATATGAAATTGAACCATTATTAAAGGCTCCGACGAATTCAACTTAGTATTTATATAACCTCGAGTACCGCGCATAGAATTGCTCGGATATCTCTGTCTATAGCATAATCTTATTTGGTTGATCTGCAGCAGACGTTCTACCACAGGACGATCGCGCCGAAGAAGCGATCGATCGCAGCCTCCGGCATTTCCTCAACAATCAGGTACTTTCCAGTCTTAGTTTTATTTACTCTGCAATTTTGAGATCGCTTACTGTGTTTCTCCCCATCAGGAAATAAGTTTGCATTTGCCCTTGACCTTTAATCTCGATCTCGCCGCGATCTTCAAATTCATATTTATCCTGCAGCAACTTATGAGTATAGTGGCTGACTTGAATGCGACCTGGTATGCCGTGAGATTCCATGCGGCTGGCTGTATTCACGGCATTTCCCCACAAATCGTAAATGAATTTTTTAGTGCCGATTACCCCCGCTACCACCGGGCCGCTATTAATCCCGATGCGGAGGTCAAAATTCGCGTCTAGCTTCACATTTAATTCCTTAATTGCTGCTACCATATCCAGCGCCATTTCGGCGATCGCCTCTGCGTGGTCTGGACGTTCAATGGGAAGACCGGCTGCTACCATGTAAGCGTCCCCGATCGTCTTGATTTTTTCTAAGCCGTGCTTCTCACTCAGTTGGTCAAAAGCTGAGAAAATTTCATTCAGCAAGTACACTAATTTAGTGGCGGACATGGTGGTAGAAATTTGGGTAAAATTTACCAAGTCAGCAAAAAGAATTGTTGCTTTTTCAAACTTGTCTGCAATTACCCCCGGTTCGTGCTTCAACCGATCGACGATCGGTTCGGGCAAAATATTTAGCAGTAAACTTTCAGTTTTTTTCTGTTCTTTTCTGAGTGCAGATTCCATCTGCCTGCGCGTAGTTATATCATGAAAAAACACAGAAATGCCGTCGTGAGAAGGAAAAACCCGCACTTCCAACCACACTTTTAAAGGGCGATAATATTTTTCAAAAGCCACTCCAATTTGTTTGGCTACCGCTTCATGATACTCTTTATAAAAATCAGAATTCACGAATTCGGGAAACTCTTCCCAAAAATTTTTACCATAAAGTTCTTCCTGCGAGCGCTTCAAAAATTGCGATGCTTTGTAATTGATGTAAGTAAATCGCCACTGGGTGTCGAAAGCAAAAAAAGCATCGCTCATTCCTTCTAAAAAATTGACAATTTGCTCGTCGGTAGAACGCAGTTTTTCTTCTACTTTTTTGTTCTTAATCTGTGCGCGCTTTAATTTAGTTAGATTTATTCGCAACTCCATGTGGTTGATAATTTGCCGTCCTAAAGTCCGCAGCGCTTCTAGCTGTTCTGGGGTGAGATTACGAGGAACTGTATCTATCGCGCACAAAGTGCCAATCGGATAACCGTCAGGAGTTACTAGCGGGGCTCCAGCATAAAACCGAATATTTGGATCAGAAGTTACTAGCGGATTGCCGACAAAGCGATTGTCATCTAGAGCATTGGGTACAACTAATAATTCGTTGGGATTTAAAATAGCGTGGGCGCAAAAAGCTAACTCTCTCGGAGTTTCTGGCGCTTCCAGACCGACTTTGGATTTAAACCACTGTCGGTTAGAATCTATTAAGCTTACTAAAGCAATCGGAGTGCCACAAATATAAGATGCTAAAGCTGTTAGATCATCAAAAGCTGCTTCGGCTTCTGTGTCGAGAATGTTGTAGCGGTGAAGTGCATCTAGCCTCTCTTCTTCGTTGCTAGGCAAAGGTGCAGCTTGCATCGGAGGCGGCGAGGATATAGGTTTACGAACACTGCGTGGAAGTATTATTGCTGCGAATTTTCTGACTTGCGAGAGCACTTTTTTAACTAATATCAAAAGACTTGTTGGCCAATCTTTATTCATCTTTATTTATTGTTTTTCACCCCTGATGGAACTGCGTATGTGTGATCGAAGTAGGCTATACTTACGTATTTACCGCAACTAACTCCTCAATCTCCGGAGCTTTTGTGGGCAATTTCCCTGTCAATACTTCTCTACCGTCATTGATGACAAGTATATCATCTTCTATGCGTATCCCCCGCACATCGGCAAATTTTTCCAACTCCTCCCACTTAACAAAATTTTTATATTTGGCACGATTTTCAGAACTATTCAAAATTGCCGGAACTTGATAAAATCCCGGTTCGATCGATACCAGCATTCCAGGACGCAAAACTCGATTCAACCGCAAAAATCCCAACCCAAACCGACTGCTTCTGGTTCTTCCTTCTTCATAGCCAGCCAAATCGCCTAAATCTTCCATATCGTGAACATCCAAACCGATTAAATGTCCGATTCCGTGGACAAAAAATAGCGCGTGAGCATCCATCTCTACCAAATCTTCAACATTGCCCTGCAAGATACCCAAATCTACTAATCCTTCCGCCATAATTCGAGCAGCTAACAGATGAATGTCTTGATATTCCACCCCCGGACTAACTTTATCAATACAAGCATCGTGTGCTGCCAAAACTACATCATAAATCGCTCTTTGAGTCGGAGAAAACTTGCCAGAAACCGGCCAAGTGCGAGTGACATCAGCCGCCCATCCCATTGATGTTTCCGCACCGACATCTGCTAACAGCAAATCTCCGGTTTGTAGGGAATTGTGATAATGTTCGCTGTGCAGCACTTCTCCATGCACAGTCACGATACTAGGATAGGCATAGGTCATATTTTTGGATATGATGACACTTTCCATTGCAGCGCGCACCCCTGCTTCAATTTTAGCATTTCGAGTTGCCGCCATCCCCGCTTTGTGAGCTTCTACAGTAACAGTCGCAGATTGACGCAATTCGGCCAAACTGCCTGCATCATGGCTCAGGCGCAGAGATACGATCGCCTGAGTTAATTCTAGGTCGATTCCGGTTGGCGAGTTGGGCGGTGCCAGAGGGCGATCTAGAATTTGAGACTGTTGCAACTGAGTCCAAGAATCCTGAACGGCGATCGTTGCTGCATTTGTAGATCGCGATTTCAATGCGGCCATTGGGAAAGCAGCATCCGCCCCCATTAGTTCGGCAATTTCTGCTCTTTTCGGCATTTCTCCGTGCCAAAGAGTGCTGCTAGCAGGTGCGTCATCTAAGAACAATTCTAATTTGCCCGATTTTAAGCGAATGGCAGCATTTTCTAAGGGCAAACCAGCAAAATATAAAAAGTGACTGCTGGCACGAAATGGATAAGTAAGTGCCGGATAATTGCGAGGAATGCTGCGCCCCGACCATAAAATTACCGGAAAATTAATTAAACTAGCCAGTTTTTGCCGCCGTTGCTGTAAAGTATGAGTTAACAAATCATCACCTTGTGTAATTGTCATGGGTAAAAACCTATAATTTTGAGTTGGGTTTGCAGTCAGCCACAAGTTTTTGCATTCTCAGCATTAAAAAACTAAAATTCGGACTGCCAACTTGGCAGGCATTTTTGAGAAAATCCTCATCGGTCACTTCTTTTTTGCTAGCATTTATAAGCTGTCTTTTTTATAGTCTTTCTCGTCATCGCCGGGATGATTTGGTTAAGCAGTAAGCCTGAACCCCTGTCAGTAAAAAAAGGCTAAAAGTGCTCCTCTGCAAGCAATTAGCAGAAATGTCACAACACCCGCAATTAGTCAAATTCCTTGGTCTGGTTTTTGTTGATTGGGTGACGTGAGCGAGATCCTCTATTGACTGTTTGATATATGAGACTTTAAAGTATAAGTAAAATTAACTGAAAAAACATGAAAATTTCTCATAAAGCTCCTCAAACTTCTGTGCAAGTACGCGACTGGCCGATCTCACATTTACCGGGATTGAGCAAGGAAAACCAATCTCAACTGGAAGAGTGCAGCATCACCACAACGGGACAACTAATTCGCATGACGAAAACGCAGGCGGCGAAAGTGTTGCTAGCCCATCAATTACAGATTAACATTCAATATGTTAATAAATGGGTAGCGATGGCAAATTTGGCTCGAATTCCGAGTGTAGGCTGTCAGTATTGCGGGCTGTTACTGCACGCGGGTGTTGCTTCGCCGGCTCAATTGGCTCAAATGCCCGTGGGAAGATTGCATCAACAAGTTTTAAGGCTGCACGTAGCGACGATGCAGCGCAATGACTTGACTCCTTCAGTCGATCGCGTGCAAAAATGGGTTCAACAAGCTAGATTAGTCAGTAGTCATTAGTCAGTAGTCAGTTGTCAGTGGTTAGGTGTTATTAGCCAACAGTCAGCAGTCAACAGTCAACAGTCAGCAGTCAACAGTCAACAGTCATTATGTCAATTCAAGTTTACGGAATCCCCAATTGCGGAACCTGCAAAAAAGCTTTCCAGTGGCTCAAAGATAGCGATGTTAATTACGAGTTCATTAACACCAAAGAACAGCCGCCGACTCGCGAAACAATCCAAATCTGGGTAACTGCCTTGGGTTTTCAACCCATGCGAAATACTTCCGGTCAATCTTACCGCGCTTTGGGCGATGACAAGAATAATTGGACTAGCGAAGATTGGGTAGAGGCTTTTGCTAAGGATGCGATGCTGCTGAAACGCCCTATTTTCGTTAAAGATGGAACGGCTGTTTTAGTAGGTTTCAAAGAAGAGGCAATTAGAGAAAAATTGGGGCTTTCAAAGGGCTGAGTTCAGCCTGTTGTTCGCCGCATAAACTTCATCTCGCCCACATCATCTGTGAAACCCCAACGCTCGTAAAACGGCATCATATTCGGCAAACAGTTAAGAGCTAAGTTCTCGACAGCTTGCAATTCTGGATGATTTAAAACTGCATCCATCAACTTCGCACCCAGTCCCATCTTTCTGTGTGTCGGCTTGATAATGACATCAAAAATCATCGCTCTGTAGACAAAATCGGTGATAACGCGAGTAAAAGCAATTAGTCGATCGCTCTCATCGACAAAACCAATGATAACATCAGTATAAGCCAGCATTTTCACCACATCCTCCCGCGTCCGCTTGTCGCTCCAAAACTCGTTTTTGTACAAATCCATCAAGTCAGAAACCTGGCTGTCAGTCAAAGTTTCGACAATTCGGTACTTATCCATATCTTCCCTCATAAAAATTAGAAGACTAAAGTCCTCACCACCAACCACATTATTGTGATTTAACTGTTACCAAGCTAGACATTGCATCACCCCATAGCATGATTTTTACTGCTGCACTTCTGTTTCCTGGCTTTCAAATACAACCAGCTCATAAATATCGAGCATCGACATTTGCACTTCCACTGAAGCGAAGGAAAGTATTGCTGATTCTCCCTCATATTCCCGAAACAACCATTCATTAGATTCAGTTTTAATATATTGTGCGACTAAAAACTCAGATTGGTTGACTAACACATATTCACGGAATTCAGGGATCGATCTATAAAACCGAAACTTATCCTCTCGATCGAAATCCTTGGTAGACTTAGAAAGCACTTCCACAATCAGCACAGGATTGAGTATTTCATCTTTCCGTCCCTCTGTGTAAACTAATTCTCCTTCAACTACCATCACATCTGGATAAGCCCCGCGTCGATACCGAGGAATCCACAACCGCAAATCGCTCATAAATGATCTGGCATTCTTTCCCCGCAAAGCAGATTTTAAGAACGCATAAATATTACCGATGATCTGGCTGTGATTAATCCAGCCACCCGTCATTTTTACAATTTCTCCATCGCGGTATTCATTTCTAAACTCAGCACTTTCCTCTAACTCCCGGTACTCATCTGGAGTATAAAACTTTGCCTTACTTTGTACTAACATTGTTGCCTCTGTACTAACTTTTATCTGCGTTAATCTGGCTACATCTGCGGTTAAAAATCATAATTAACAGTATATCACAACAAAAAAGAAACGCCCAACTGCAAAGAGTCAGGCGTTTTCCACTATTTCACAAACAGGAAGAATTAATCCCGGCGAGACACCAAATTCGATTCAATTTTCGCACCCACAACAGGTCGCACCTGACTTAAAGCCGACTGCAACATGGGAGTTTTGGTAACAGCATCATTAGCCAAATTAAACAAAGGGTTCGACAAAATCCCCGCCAATGTTGTCGCCACCAAGGTGAGTACAACGCTGACTTGCAAAGGCCGCATTCCCTGAAGGTTCCAGCGAACTTCGGGATAATTTTTTACCGCGTCTGACATTTCTTGAGGTTCTTTTACTACCATCATCTTGACAACGCGGATGTAGTAGTAAATCGAAACTACGCTGGTAATTAATCCCAGAATAACTAAGCCGTAAAGTCCTGCTTGCCAGCCGGCCCAGAACAGATAGATTTTGCCGAAAAATCCAGCCAGGGGCGGAATTCCACCGAGAGAAAGCAGGCAAATACTTAAGGCTAAAGTTAACAGCGGGTCTTTTTGGTACAAACCTGAGTATTCGCTAATTTGGTCGGTTCCAGTCCGCAGCGAGAACAGGATGATGCAGGCGAAAGCACCCAAGTTCATAAACAGGTAAACCAACATATAAAATATCATGCTGGAGTAACCGGCTTCTGTTCCTGCAATCAAACCCAGCATTACAAAACCGGCTTGGGCGATCGACGAATAAGCCAAAAGCCGCTTCATGCTAGTCTGGGCGAGGGCAACCACATTTCCCAACACCATGCTGAGAATGGCTAAGGCCGTGAACACGAACTGCCACTGTTCGATAAGTGCGGGGAAAGCAGTTGTTAACAAGCGGATTGCTAGGGCAAAACCGGCTGCTTTGGAACCGACAGAAAGAAAGGCAACAACGGGTGTAGGAGAACCTTCGTAAACGTCAGGAGTCCACTGGTGGAAAGGAACCGCAGAGATTTTGAAGGCGATGCCGGCGATCGCAAAAACTAAGGCAATCACCAAACCGAGAGATTGACCTTCATTCACAGTAGAAAGGTTAGCAGCGATCGCACTTAACTGAGTTTCGCCACCCGACAACCCGTACAGCAGCGAAAGCCCGTAGAGAAAGACTGCCGAAGAAGAAGCCCCAATTAACAAATATTTCAAAGCAGCTTCATTGGAACGCGGGTCGCGTTTTGTGTAACCCGTCAGCAAATAAGACGAGATACTCAGAGTTTCCAACGAAATAAAAATCATCACCAATTCATCAGCGCCGCTGAGGAACATTCCCCCCAAAGTAGCGGCGAGTAAAATGCCGATGAATTCCGCTAAAGCAGTACCAGTTTGCAGTACATAGCGGACGGATATCAAAATAGTGACAGCCGCAGTCAAAGCGATAATGCCACGAAACACTAAACTCAAGGCATCGCTGTTAAAACCGCCTAGAAACGAGATGGTATCAACGTTATCCCACTGCAAACACAAGGCAGCGACGGCGGCCAACAAACCCGCAACGGCAACGTAGGGAGTCCAACCCGAGGAACTGCGGCCTACGATTAAATCGCCGACGAGAACCACCAAGAGGGTGATGATGACAATTCCCTCTGGCAAGATAGTTCCAGCATTTAGCTGGGCAGCAAGAGTAGCAAAATCCATATTTTCAGGCAGGTTGGGTAGTACAGACCGAAAAGCCTGTGATGGACACAGAACTCGTAAAAATTCTTTACCAAACAAAGATTGTATCGCGGAAGCTCCCTCGTGCTCTCTGCGTTGCGAGTGTGAGCTTCTGTATTACGGTATAATACAAAGAAGTAGGTTCGCAGTTGCGCGTTGACTCGTCGGCTGCGGGCAACTGCGAACCAGTTTTAATGTGCCGCTTATGCCATCCACAGAATTCGATCGCCCCGCACTTACAGCCCGCGCCGTCGCAGCATCGGTGTCTGTTGCCTCTGCAGCCGGCATTCGGGTAAACGACCCCCACGTGCTTGCTGACAACTATTCCGTGCGAGTTCACCTGAAACCTGCACCCATTGTGGCTCGGATCGCTACCATAACCCCCGTAGTGCGATCGCCCGTCGAGTCTTGGTTGGCCCGCGAACTCTCTGTCGCCGCCTTTCTGGCTGCCAAAGGCGCTCCTGTAGTCCCTCCCAGCGATTTTTTACCCCCGGTACCCCACCATTGCGACGGTTTGGCGATGAGCTTCTGGCGCTACTTTGAACCAATCTCTGATGCTTTGCCCGATGGGGCGACAGTCGGACGAATGCAAGCTGAACTGCACGCGGTTCTGCGCGATTACCCGGGCGATTTGCCGCTGCTGCCGCCCCTCAACGATATTCCGCGCGGGCTCGAAAGGCTCGAACAGCTTGGCAATATTCTGCCGGAAAGTGACCTGAGGCTGCTGCAAACAACTTACGATCGCCTGCTGAGGCAGTTAAGCAATTCAGTCAGCGTGTTGCAGCCGCTGCACGGGGATGCCCATGCCTTAAATTTAATTCCAACTGCGAAAGGATTGCTGTGGAACGATTTTGAGGACACTTGCACCGATTCGATCGCCTGGGACTTGATTAACCTCGACGATGAGGGGATAGCCGCTTATCCGAATGCGCTCGACTTTGCCACCCTGGAACCGTACCGTAAAATGCGACACCTACACGCGATCGTTTGGGTATACGCGATGTCACCCGAGTTCCCCGACTGGCTCGAATCTGCTAAAACCATGCTCGATAACTTGCACATACTTAAGTCCTAATCATCATTATTGTGGAACAGGCTAGGGAAGCCTGTTCCTGAATATGCTGCCACTTTAAAAACCCCGATTTAAATTGAGTTTTGGTAAAAACTATTTCGCTTTTATATTTTATATTTTATATTTTCGGGTGCGCCGATGGAGCTGATAAAATAGTAACGGTCGTGCCAAATGATATTTAGCTAACAGAAAAAATTCTGTCTTTACCTCACTTTAAAAACTTCCGAAAAGTACAAGTAGTTCACCACGCTCCAGCAGGGCGAATTACCTTGCTTAAAGAGTCAAAAAAGATTGCATTAGCAATCGGAGAAAAGGCTATCACCGTTCACCATATCGGTAGCAAAGCGATTCGGAGCATTTATGCAGAACCGATTATTGATTTATTAATTGAGGTCAAAGACTTTGCTAAAGTAGAAAGTTAAACCAATAATTCGCCATGACTGACTCGCTAAGTGCCTACAAACGGCAGATTCTCAATGACTTCAACAACCGCCCCGACTACGAGAATGAATTTCACAAACAGGCTGCAAGTCGGTTAGTAGAATTGGCAAAAGTGCGATCGGGCAAGCTTGTTATAGATATAACCACCGGAACAGGTTTAGCGGCGATTGCGGAGGATGCACTTAGGTCGATCGGGTGCAAGCAGATATGAGTCGCCTTTTCTACACCAGGAATTTTCTAGATAGTATGTCTAAACTACTCTCTTACATCTGTATATTTATTATTACCGGCTGGCTGCTGTTTGCTTGTGATTCCCCGGAAGCCCTAAAAGTAAAACGTCCTCCCCTAAAAGTATCTTTTGTCCCTTTTGTTAGCTATACACCTCTCATCATTGCTCAAGAGAAAGGATTCTTCAAAGCACAAGGGATAGACGTGGAACTGGGCTATGTAGACTACTCACAATTGCAAGACGCGGATTTCAGTGCAGGGAAGTATGATGCGATCGGACTGACCTTGGGCGATTTGGTGATTTTGAGTGCCACAAATCCTGATATGCAAGCTGTGATGGTTTTGGATGAATCGACAGGTGCAGATGTGGTAGTCGCACAATCGGGGATTAAAACAATCCCTAACTTGAAAGGGAAAAAGCTTGGTACACATCTAGGCAGCTTTAGCGAGGTTTTCGTGACTGAGATGTTGAAAACCTCTAAACTGACAAGCGATGATGTTAGCCTGGTTCAAGTCGAGCATTTAGAAATTCCCGATCGCTTACAAAACAATGCTATCCAAGCAGGACACACTTGGGAACCGTATCTTTCTGAAGCATTAAAATTAGGGGCGCATATCCTGTTTACAAGCAAACAAACCCCAGGCTTAATTTTAGATTTGGTCGCATTTCGGGGTGAGGTGATACGCGATCGCCCCGAAGATATTCGCGCCTTTGTGCGAGGCTGGCTTCAAGGCTTGTCATATTGGGAAGCAAATATTCCCGAAGGAAAGGAGATCGTGAGCAAAGCGCTGAATATACCCAGCAATACACTCTCTTTCGAGGGAATAGACTTTACTGACTTTGCAAATAATCAAAACTTCTTTCAATCAGACAGTCCTAATTATATCTCCAAAACCGCCAAGAAATATGCAGACTTTTTTATTCGCACGGGCAATGTGACGCGCCTTCCCAATCTAGAAACCTTGTTCAATTCTTCTTTTTTACCCCCCCCTCCTAGCCTGAAACCATGAAGCGCTCATCATTTTTCAACAGCCTCTTTATTATTACCTGCTGCCTGCTGTTTGCTTGTCATTCTTCGCAACCTCTAAAAGTAAAACGTCCTCCCCTGAAAGTAAGTTTTGTCCCTTTTATTGGCTATATACCTGTCGTCATTGCTCAAAAGAAAGGATTCTTCAAAGCGCAAGGGATAGACGTGGAACTGAGCAATGTAGACTACTCAATGCAACAAGCGGATTTCAGTGCAGGGAAGTATGATGGGATCGGGTTGCCCTTGGGCAATTTGATTATCTTGAGTGCCACAAATCCTGATATACAAGCTGTGATGGTTGTGGATGAATCGACAGGTGCAGATGTGGTAGTCGCTGAATCGCATATTAAAACAATTCTTAACTTGAAAGGAAAAAAGCTTGGTGCAAATCTAGGGGGCTTTAGCGAAGTCTTCGTTACTGAGATGTTGAAAACCTCTAAGCTGACGAGCGATGATGTTAGGCTGGTTAAAGTCGATGCTTTAGAAGTTCCAGATCGCCTACAAAACAAGGCTATCCAAGCAGGGCACACTTGGGAACCGTATCTTTCTGAATCATTAAAATTAGGCGCACATATCCTGTTTACAAGCAAACAAACCCCAGGCTTAATTTTGGATTTGGTCGCGTTTCGGGGTGAGGTGATACGCGATCGCCCCGAAGATATTCGCGCCTTTGTGCGAGGCTGGCTTCAAGCCTTGTCTTATTGGGAAACAAATATTCCGGAAGGAAACGAGATCGCGAGCCAAGCGTTGAATATTCCCAGTAAGAAAATTTCTTTCGAGGGAATAGACCTCACTGACTTTGCAGAAAATAAAAACTTCTTTCAATCAGACAGTCCTAATTATATCTACAAAAACGCCAAGAAATATGCGGACTTTTTTATTCGCGCTGGCAATGTGACGCGCCTTCCCAATCTAGAAACCTTGTTCAATTCTTCTTTTTTAACCACCCCTCCTAGCCTGAAACCATGAAGCGCTCCTTTTTCAACAGCCTCTTTATTATTACTTGCTGCCTGCTGTTTGCTTGTCAGTCTTCGCAACCTTTAAAAGTAAAACGTCCTCCCCTAAAAGTATCTTGTGTTCCTTTTGTTGGCTATACACCTCTCATCATTGCTCAAGAGAAAGGATTTTTCAAAGCGCAAGGGGTAGACGTGGAACTCAGCTATATAGAGTACTCACAATTGCTTTTCGCGGATTTCAGTGCAGGGAAGTATGATGCGATCGCATTGACCTTGGGCGATTTTGTGATTTTGAGTGCCACAGATCCTGATATGCAAGCTGTGATGGTTGTGGATGAATCGACAGGGGCAGATGTCGTAGTCGCGCAATCAGAGATTAAAACAATCCCTAACTTGAAAGGAAAAAAGCTTGGTGCAAATCTAGGCGACTTTAGCGAGTTTTTCGTTACTGAGATGTTGAAAACCTCTAAGCTGACAAGTGATGATGTTAGACTGGTTAAAGTCGAGGCTTTCGAAGTTTCCAATCGCTTACAAAACAATGCTATCCAAGCAGGGCACACTTGGGAACCGTATCTTTCTGAATCATTAAAATTAGGCGCACATATCCTGTTTACAAGCAAACAAACCCCAGGCTTAATTTTGGATTTGGTCGCGTTTCGGGGTGAGGTGATACGCGATCGCCCCGAAGATATTCGCGCCTTTGTGCGAGGCTGGCTTCAAGCCTTGTCTTATTGGGAAACAAATATTCCGGAAGGAAACGAGATCGCGAGCCAAGCGTTGAATATTCCCAGTAAGAAAATTTCTTTCGAGGGAATAGACCTCACTGACTTTGCAGAAAATAAAAACTTCTTTCAATCAGACAGTCCTAATTATATCTACAAAAACGCCAAGAAATATGCGGATTTTTTTATTCGCGCTGGCAATGTGACGCGCCTTCCCAATCTAGAAACCTTGTTCAATTCTTCTTTCTTAACTTCCCCGTCCTAGCCTGCAACCATGAAGCGCTCCTTTTTCAAAAGCATTCGTACAAAGTTAATTTTCTCGTTTCTCGTCGTTGCTCTAATTCCGTTGCTGCTGTTAGCATTTATCAACAAGCAGACAACTGAAAAGGCATTGACCGACAACGCACGACAAGCCCTATCTGCGGCAGCTAACGAAACCGCTTACAGAATAGATGGATTTATCGATGGGAATCTCAATGCCGTGCGCGTAGAAGCGATTTTACCAGGTTTGGCCGCCTATCTGGGCTTACCTCCAGAACGGCGAAATGGTAGTCCCCAAGAGATGTTAGCGACTGAAACCTTAAGCCGCCTCAGTCGCAAAGATATGCTTAATATTATCTCCTATGCCTTGCTCAACTTAAAGGGACGGAATGTACTCGATACGAATACACCGGATGTTGGACGAGATGAATCCCGTCAAGATTACTTCCAAGAACCGCTCAAAACTCAACTACCTTTTGTTTCTAGTATTAGGCAATCGACGACAACTTCCAACCTCGCTACGCTTTTTTTTAGCAGTCCTGTTCGCGATGCGAAGGGAAATATATTGGGTGTATTGCGGGTGACATACAATGCCACATCTGTCCAGCAGTTGGTGACTCGGGAAACTGAACGCGCAGGTGCGAAATCCTTGGCAGTTCTTTTAGATGAACACTATATTCATCTGGCACATAGCACTAAACCTGAACTCCTTTTCACATCAATTGTGCCTTTGTCACCCAATGTTGTAGCTAAACTGCAACGCGAAGGGCGTTTGTCTAAGACTCTAACGAAAGAACTTGCAATCAATTTGCCCGACCTCAAGCAAGCATTAGACACTAAACAGCCTGATCTAACCACACGATTGGCAGCTACGGGTAATAATGAGTTGAGGCTCTTAGCGATCGCCCACCTGAAATATCAACCTTGGTCAGTCCTTTTCGCACAGCCGATTGCCGTTGCCCTAGCACCTGTAAAAAAACAAATACGTGATGCACTTCTTTTATTAGCAATCATCGCCACAATTGTAACTATCATCGCTTTTGCGATCGCACAACTATTAACCAAGCCTCTGATTTACCTCACCCAAGCGGTTGCCCAGTTTACGGCGGGTCACTTAGATATGCGTGTGAAGATGCGATCGCGAGACGAAATCGGTCTGCTGGCACGATCCTTCAACAGTATGGCGAGGCAAATCCAAGAATCCTTTGAAACCCTCGAAGACAAAGTTAAAGAACGAACAGCAGAACTCGCTAATGCTAATCAGGAAATCATTAGCCTCAACGAAAAACTCAAAGTAGACAACCTCCGCTTAGGTGCAGAAGTGAATGTGGCCCGTCAGATCCAGCAAATGATTTTGCCGAACCCTGATGAACTGGAAATTGACGGACTAGATATCGCCGGATACATGGAACCCGCCGATGAAGTAGGAGGCGACTACTACGACGTGCTACAGATCGATGGTGTGGTCACGCTGGCGATCGGTGATGTCACCGGACATGGCCTGGAAAGCGGCATTCTGATGCTGATGGCGCAAACCTCAGTTCGCACCCTGCAAGAGATTAGTGGACTAGATCCAGTTCGATTCCTGGATGTACTCAACCGTACCCTCTACAAAAACGTGCAGCGCATGAATTCTGAGAAAAGTCTGACGCTGGCGATTTTGAACTACTCCGAAGGACGGATTAGCATCAGCGGTCAGCATGAAGAAACGCTAGTGGTGCGAAAAAATGGAGATGTTGAGCGCATCGACACGATGGAGTTAGGCTTCCCGATCGCATTAGATGATGATATCGCAGACTTCATCAGTCACATCCTGATTGAGCTAGAACCTGGAGATGGCGTGGTGCTATATACTGATGGCATTCCAGAAGCCTATAACATCCGCAAAAAGCAGTATGGACTTAAGCAACTGTGTGAAGTGATTAGTCAAAATTGGCACAAGTCTGCTGCTGAAGTTAAGGATGCGGTGATTGTAGATGTACGGCAACATATCGGTAAGCAGAAAGTGTTTGATGATATTACCTTGCTAGTCTTTAAGCGGCAGGATGACGTTAGTGAAAAGGGAAATTTAGTTAATAATATCATTTCCCAAGAAATATGCTAACATGAAGCTTAGACTTTGAGAAATACTTGACTTGATGAAAGTAAACTACCAATAAAGAATTGATTTAACAGCAGACGAGTTAAAAATAATTCTGTCCGAGTAGCGAACTCTACCTAATAAACAAAAAATACAGGCACTTTATTGGTTAAAAACTGGAGCGAGTCAAAGCCTTACAGATGTAGCTGAACCTTTAGGTGTACATAGAATTACTGTACATAGATGGTTAAAACAATATAGTGCCGGCGGTCTGTCAGATAAGTAATGCCCAATAATAAAAATGTAGGCACACTATTTATTAGCCTTAATCTATCTTACGTTTTTTTAAGTTGAGCTACTTAGAAGATGGTTTGGGAACTGCAACGGTGGTAACACGGACATTCGGATCGAGGGCGTCACCTTGAGAGTAAATATAATCAAATGCCGATCGATCTTTAAGCATATGTGCCCGCAGAAACAGCCCGCTCCAACGGGCGATCGTTTCAATACCTACGGCTCGCTCTAAGGTAGCAGTATTGCGATCGGGCATCGCACCAGCGGGGTTATTAACATCGGTAATGCCGAAGTGATTGGCACCCATAACAGTAATCAAAGCTTTGGGTGGTGTTTGAATTTGGTCAAAGGTGCTTTGAGATCGATCGGGCAGGGCGACACCATCGATCTCGCCTTGAATCAACGCCACTGCAATGCCATCATTAGCGATGGGTACAAATTCATTAGCCATGGGATTCCGCAAGTTAGCTCCAAAAAATGCAGCCGCTAATAGTTCTTTCGGGCGCGTAAAGGGCTCTTGACACAAATACAATTCTGGGAGACATTTGTTAGCAATCACCGATAACCCCACTGCACCACCAAAAGAATGACCCAATAAACCAAGGCGCTGCGTATCGATAACAGACGCAATCGGAGATGTGGGGTTTGTGTTTTCGATCGCCATTTGCGACAAGACCGCCGCAATTTGCGAAGTTTCCGAGGCCAAATTAGGCGGTGAACTGGGATTGAAGGGCGAAGGGCGCAAATGGTTCGGAACGACTACCACAAAGCCGTACCGCGCCACGTGGCTAGCGTAATCTGAATAAAATGATTTATCTACAAGCGCACCTTGCAATAAAAGTACAATGGGGAAAGAGTAATTACCCAAATTAAGATCCGATGGTTTAGGATAATAAATGTCAGCTAAATCGTTATTGGCAGATATTGTCGTACTGTAAAAGCTGGTTTCTTTAAATGGCGGTGCATAATCGATTGTTGTAGCAAATACTTTGCTAGCAAGGACAACAAACGCAGCAATTGCAAAAACAATTGCTAGGGTTTTTGCTGAAAAAAAATGAGGGTGGAAATTCATCATTATTGTGGGTTTGAGAGTGCGTGCATAAGCTACGCAAAAAAACAAGTCGGTGACCGTTGGCAATTTAAGGAGCGTTGCCGGAAAATATTTCGGACTCTGTGGCTAAGAGTATCAACTTGTGATTAATAGAAATTTGTCTCAAAATTACAAATACACTGACTCATAAATAAACAAGATTCCTGATTTTACACCATGTTTGACTACTTTTATTTTAGTGTGGCTTATAACCCGCCTAAATTTTCTTCAAAAAAACGTTTTGTAGAGTGGTAAATCGGAATTTCGATGGCGAATGTCGCCCCTTGATCCGGTATCGAAAAACAACGGAGTTGCCCCCCGTGGTCGTCCACTACAATAGTATAGCTAATCGATAACCCCAAACCCTTTCCTGTTCCAACTGTCTTCGTTGTAAAAAATGGCTCAAGTATGCGTTGTTGAATATCTTGGGTTATGCCGGGGCCATTATCAGAAATATAAATACCCACTTGAAAGTCGGAGAGTAACTTCGTGCAAATAGTAATAGTAGGGATGGATCTGCTATAATCTACATCATTTGCCCAACGTTTTGGGGATTGCAACGCTTCAATCGCATTCGTCAGAACATTCATAAAAACCTGATTCATTTGCCCCGCGTAGCATTCTATCTTTGGCAGATCATCATACTCTTTTACCACTTTAATTATCGTTTGATCTGCTTCATCTTTTAGCCGATGCTGCAAAATCATCAGCGTACTTTCAATTCCTTCATGAATATCCACCACTTTTAACTCAGCTTCATCGAGTCGGGAAAAATTCCGCAGCGATTGCACTATTTCTCCGATTCGGTCAGCTCCTATGCTCATAGAAGCAATTAACTTCGGCAAGTCATTCCTGAGAAAAGCGAAATCGATTGCCTCCAGTTGTTCCTGGATAGCTGCTGTGGGATTGGGGAAATCTTCTGTGTAGAGTTGCACCAGCCTCAGCAAATCTTCAGTGTACTCCCTTACGGGCGAGAGGTTCCCTTTAATGAAGCTAATCGGGTTGTTAATTTCGTGAGCTACCCCTGCTACGACATTCCCTAAACTTGACATTTTCTCGCTTTGGATGAGCTGAGCTTGTGCATTTTGTAACTGTTGTAGAGCCAGCTCTAGTTGTTGGGATTTATTCCGCTCTTTAGCCTCAGACTCCTGCAATCGCGCATTTTGCTCGTGCATTTTTTTTTGCAAACGTTGAATAGTTAGTTGATTTTCGACACGAGCTAAAACTTCTTCTAAATGAAATGGCTTGGTGATGTAGTCTACTCCTCCCACAGCAAATGCTTTGACTTTATCCAAGACTCGATCTAGGGCGCTCAAGAAAATAACTGGAATACCCGAAGTTCTGCCATCCGCTTTTAAATGTTGGCAAACTTCATAGCCGTTCATCTGGGGCATCGTGATGTCCAGTAAAATCAAATCTGGCGGGGTGGAACGTGCTGCTTTTAATGCCATTTCCCCGTTGATTACGCCCCGAACTTTATATCCTTTGTCGCTCAACATAGTCGATAAAAGACGCAGGTTGTCGGGAGTATCGTCAACCACTAAAAGATTGGCAACATGAGATGCTAATTTCTGGCTGTTCATGGGATAAGTTGTTCGGTTAAGTCAGTAATTTTATCAAATCGAAAATTATGAATCCAATCGGTGAGAATCTCCGCAGAAAAAGTATCGGATTCAGGGATTGTGGAGACTAAACTTAAAATTAGGCCGGCATCAGCATCGATAGCTCCATGATGTAACTGTCTCACCCAATCCGTAGGCATTGTCGCCAAAGTTGTCCTTAAATTTTCAGTTTTTTCCCCTTCTTTTACACTCAAGTCTTGACGCTCAAGCTGAGATAATGTAAAGTTCGGTAAATCTTCATAAATATACTGTACCCCTAAATGTTCAGCCATTTTGGCAAAAATAACTTCTTCTTGGAAAGGCTTGCTCACAAAATCGTCACAGCCTGATGATAAAACAATGGCTCGCTCCTCCTCAAAAGCGCTAGCGGTCAACGCCACAATAGAGGTAGCCTCATCTTGAATATTGGCTTTAATTTGTCTGGTGGCCTCATACCCGTCTATCACAGGCATTTGCATATCCATCCAAATTAGGTGAGGTTTCCAAGTTTCCCAGGTTCTAATAGCTTCTTGACCATTTACTGCTTCGCGCACCTCCAAGCCAAGCGGTTTGAGAAGATGAACCAGTAGCAAACGGCTCTCCCATTTATCATCAACCACCAAGATGCGATATGAGGGTTGGTTGGGTTCTAAACCAATTACCCGCCTTCTTAATTGTCGAGGTTGAACTTCAGCCATCTCAGGGGCGCTAATTTGGATATCAAAACTAAAAGTTGTTCCTCGATTCAAGGTACTGCTGACGGTAATGTTTCCTCCCATCAGTTGTACGAATTGTCGGCTGATGGGTAAACCCAAGCCTGTTCCTTCTTGAGATTTCCGACCTGCGTCAGTTTGCACAAAAGCCTTAAATAGAGAGCCTACCTCAGTAGGATCAATGCCGTAACCAGTGTCTTCCACTTCAAACGTAATAGTCCGTGGTTCGTTGTCTGTTGGGGACTTTTGTTTCGCACTAATTTCTCCAACCCGAAGCGTTACACTTCCCTTCGTAGTAAACTTGATCGCATTTCCTAACAGATTAATCAAGACTTGACGCAATTTACTTTCGTCAGTTTTTACATACTGAGGAATGTTAGAATTGATGTGCCACCTGAGCTGTAAACCTTTAGAATCAGCTTTGATTTTGAGCATTTCTTCGAGAGAATGGAGCAAATGATACAGGTCAAAGCTAGTAGGATTTAAGGTGATCCGACCTGCCTCGATTTTAGACATTTCCAGCACGTCATTAATCAGCGTCAGCAAATGCTCGCCAGAACGATTAATGATGCCTATCTGTCCCTGCTGTATGTTAGAAAGGGATGAATCGCGCGCCAGCACTTGGGTAAAGCCGAGAATTGCATTGAGGGGAGTTCGTAATTCGTGACTCATTTTTGATAAAAATTCGCTTTTAGCCTTGTTAGCCGCATCTGCAACTTCTTTGGATTTTTGTAAGGCTGCCTCTGCTTTTTTACTTTCCGTAATATCGCTTGCTGTGCCAGTTATTCCTAGAATATTTCCCTCGGAATCTCGCACTACAAGTGAATTAAACCGGAGATTGATAGGTCTACTATCTTTAGCTAATTGTATAGTTTCATTCTGAAATACGGACTCTCCATTCAGCATACGTTGGAATATCTCGTTATCTTTAGGAAGTTGTTGAGGTGGCTGAAAATCACTGAATTTTCGCCCGATCATTTCTTCAGGGCAGTAGCCAAAAATCTGTTGGACGGCAGCGTTGACGAAGGTATAACGCCCTTCGATATCAAGTGACCAAATCATATCCTGCGATGTTTCAACTAAGTCACGGTATTTAGCCTCGCTTTCTTTGAGCGCTTCTTCTACCCTTTGACGCTCGGTAATGTCGTTAGTGACTAACAGAATACACGCTTCTCCACCCAGCTCAATAATATCTGCTGATACCAGCATCTTCCTCACCTCGCCTGATGAAGTACGACAATCGAATTCCTGATTGCGAACCACTCCTGATTCTTGCAAGAGCTGTCTGTATCTGTCACATTCTTCTAAATTACCCCAAAAATTCAACTCAATTGCTGTAAAACCAATTACCTGTTCGCGAGAGTAACTAAAAGTGCTGAGGAAACTGTCGTTTACTTCGATGTAGCGTCGATCTGCGAATCGGGCGATCGCGATCGGGTTAGGACTGGAACGAAAGGCTTTGGAAAACTTTTCCTCAGACTTGCCCAAGGCTATTTCTGTCTGCATTCTGACAGCCATTTCCTGTTCCAATTCTTGCGTTCTTTCTATAACCTTACGTTCCAGCGTTCGCGAGTATTCTCCTAATTGGTCATAGAGTTGAGCATTCTCAATGGAAATAGCAATTTGGGCAGATAAAAGTTTTAACAACTCAAGGCGATCGGTAGTAAAAGCCCCTTCAATCAAGTTATTTTCCAAATAAAGAAGGCCAGTCAGCTTACCTTGGTGCAGCAGAGGAGTGCAAAGAATAGACTTCGGTTGAGTAGCTGCAATATAAGGATCGCGGGTAAATTGTCCCTCTTGAGCCGCATTATTTAACACCACATTTTCCTGAGTGCGAATCACATAATTGGCGATCGCACTTGCAAGCAAAGGAGAGACCCCAGAAGCTGCTATCGGATTGAGAGGAAGCGATTGTAGCACACTAACTTCATCCTCCTGCACCGAACCTTCCGCCTCTAGCGCCCAGTTTCCCGCTTTTTCTAAAATCAAAAAACCTTTTTGCGCCCCCGCATTCTCGATCGCAATTTTCATCAATCTTTCCAGCAACCTACTCAAAACTATTTCACCCGAAATCGCTTGAGAAGCTTTCATCACCGTAGCTAAATCTAGCGTCTCACCCAAATTGTTGCTAGTAGTCGCCGTCGTAGTGCGATTAACTTTAGTTTGAGTAGTTGTCTTCCCTGAAGTTCTCGCGATTAATTGAGGATATTTTTCCTCCAAACTCTCAACTTTACGTTTAGCACCCCAGTATTGGTAGCCATAGTGAGCCTTAGTCAAATAGATTTGGGCAAATTCTTCTTTATCTTTCCCCAACCAGAACTTAGCAGCAAGTTCCGCCGCCAGCGCTTCATTCTGAATAAAATCACCCTCTCTAGCCTCAGCTATCGCGCGATCGTACAAATCCATCGCCTCCAAATCTCGACCTGAAATCCTCGCCATTTCTGCCGCCACCAGCCAGAACTTATGTGCAAAACTTTCCGAACAGTTATCTGCCCAAACTTTGATTTGTTTCTGATTAGCTTCTAATTGCTCCCAGTAATCTTTTCGCTCCGACTCAGAAACCTCTGAATACAGAGCCGTTAAAATCAGACAACGGTAAAAATAATGGTGAGCACTAGAAATATGACCCATCAAATAATCGAGCAGCTCTGCCGCGCGTTGAGAGGCTTCTAGCGCCTCACTATACAGTCCGTAAAGATAGAAAGTTTGCGCTTTTAAAACATAAAACTCGCACAGCG
>NZ_JAUBQQ010000033.1:0-55590 GCF_036701335.1 Microcoleus sp. Pol12B5
TTTTGTTACCTCTGTGGAAAAAATCCTGAAAGAATTTGGAGAAAACTATGTAATTAATTTTGTCTAGCTACTTAAAAGCCTCTAATCCTGCCCCCAACTCTCAGTACAAATTACTATTCTGCGTTCCAAAACTGCTAAACGTGTTTTAGACTGTGGGAGGCGAGCTGAGCCAAGGATATCACAGGGATGCCGCAAAATTTGTTGCAACAGGACGAAAATGCATTAGAAATTAAATCAGCTATCGCTGATTAATTGTATTAGCATTGTGGTTTTCTAGAGCAATCCTCCCCGCAACTACTTTAGTAGCAAAGGCTACTTTTTGAGTATAATTTTGTTGACATCTATCCATTATGAACAGGAAATCCCTGGCAATCCATTTAATGAATCGGCTGAGTTATCCTAAAAAATTTCTCCTGATCGGTTTTCTATTTGCAATACCCTTAACCTTGGTCATGTACCTGCTGATTTCCGAAATCAACAGCAAGGTCGATTTTACTCAAACAGAAATCTACGGTAATGAATACCTGCGATCGCTGCGCCATTTAAGGGAATACATACCGAAACTTCAACTGTTAAATTATCAGATTTTAAATCCTAACTTAAGCACTTCAGAATGCAGAAACAATTTAGAAGCCAAGATAAACAAAAACTTTCAAGCCCTAGGAAATACAGATATCCAGCTCGGAAACATATTAATGGCCAGTGAAAATTTTAATAAAATTTATCAAGATTGGCAAAATTTTAAACTTCGCCGCAGCCAGTGGAGTTTAGAAACTTACGATTTTGTCTATCAACGTTTAGCTACAGACATTGATAGACTGAGTGCTCGCGTCGGCGATACTTCCAATCTAATTTCAGACCCATATTTGGATACGTATTATTTAATAAATGCTACTTTGCGTCAGCTTCCCGAAATGGAAAAAATTTTGTCAGAGATTAGGCTTATTTCTCAAAAAATTAGCCTACTTGCCGATACTACACCAGAAGAAAGAGCGCAACTAATTACTCTTTCCAGCCGGTTGAGAGAAATCAATGATGATTTGGCAATTAATATGGAGGTAGCATTTAGCAATAATTATCAGGGTAATCTGCGCTCGGCATTAACAGAGGATTTAATAAAATTTAACTCTCTGGTTAAGCAGCTAACTAAGCAACTAGATCAAACAATATATCAAACTGTATCACTAAAATATTACGCCTACATCACTGGAAGTAATTTGGCTTTAAATGCAAGTTTTAAACTCGGAGATAAAACTGTAAATGAGTTAGATTTTATTCTTCAGCACCGGATTGATGCTTTTGATCATAGGAGAAAATCAATTTTTATTTTAGTGTTAATAATATTAACTCTCGTTATTTATCTCTTTGTGTGTTTTTACAAGACCGTTATGCAAACTGTATTTGTCCTTGACGAAGCTGCAAAAAAAATGGCAAGCGGCAATCTTGACCACAAAATTATTTTGGATAACAGAGATGAACTGGGGCAAGTTGTGGGTGCTTTGAACAAAATTGCCGATGCCTTAGTTGGTGCAAATCAAGAAATTACTATTCTCAACGATCGCCTAAAAGCTGAAAATATGCGAATGAGCGCTGAACTAGATGTTACTCGCAAGATTCAGCAGATGCTGCTGCCAAAAGACTTAGAACTCAATGAAGTTGTGGGGTTATATATTGCGGGATTTATGGAAGCTGCCGAGGAAGTAAGGGGCGACTATTATGACGTACTCCAACAAAAAGGTAGAGTGAAAATTGGCATTGGGGATGTGACGCGACACGGATTGGAGAGCGGCGTTTTAATGATTATGGTTCAAACGGCAGTGCGAACGTTGCTCGCCTACAATGAACCAGACCCAGTAAGATTTTTAAGTGCTATTAACAGTGTAATTTACGATAATGTGCAGCGCATGAAATCCGATAAAAACGCCACCCTTGCTTTGCTAGACTATGAGGAGGGGATGCTGAAGTTGAGTGGCCAGCATGAAGAAATGATTGTTGTGCGGTGTAACGGTTATGTCGAGCGGTTTGATACAATCGATTTGGGTTTCCCGATCGGGCTGGATATAGATATTGATGAATTTGTTGCTAAGAAAATTGTGCATTTGCGTTCAGGAGATGTGGTTGTACTATACACGGACGGGATTACGGAAGCTAAAAATATGGATAAAGTGCTTTATGGTTTAAAAAGGTTAATTGAGGTAATAGAGATTAATTGGCAGCGTTCGGCTGCCGAAATCAGGTACGCTGTAATTAAGGACGTGCGATCGCACATCGGCGAACAAAAAGTTTTTGACGACATCACATTGCTGGTACTCAAACAAAAATAACTACTTGCATATCCCTCCTAAAGTTTAAAATATATTCAGTGATCCCCGTCATTTCAAACTTTAGCTATTACATCGATATGACTCAGATTTTCGGCGATTTCATCGAGCAGCCGGCTAGCCAAGAATACTTAATAATGGGATTTTCTCCCAGTTCGGTTCCTCTCAAGCAGCGGTGGCGAAACAACGGTTTGTCGGCGGATTTTCTGGCTGACTACCTGACGACTTTTTTTCCGGGCAACCAAGATGAACCCGCGACAATAGAAAGACAAGCTGAAATAAAAAGCGCTGTTAGCTACATTGCCAACGAGTTATTGGAAAATGCCATGAAGTTTAATGATGAAACCTCGGAGTACCCGATCGCTATTAAACTGCAATTAGAGAGCGACGGAGTGATTTTCTCAGTTGCTAACAGCATCTCTCCCCAAGCGGTGGACAAGTTTCAGGATTATATTCACCAGTTGCTGACCTCCGAGCCAAGCGAACTTTACATTCAGCGGTTAGAAAAAAATGCTGCTGACGACAACTGTACCAATTCTGGATTGGGTTTGTTGACCATGCTCACCGATTATACCGCTAAACTTGGCTGGAAATTCCAGACCGTGCACAAAGACCCGGAAGTAATTGCGGTGACAACTATGGTGCAATTAACAGTATAAGCAACGCTAGCGATCGATAATATCGAAGGAACTTTTTTTTGTGGCTATGGAAATTTATACAGAAGATTACCAGATCTGTTACGATCCAGCAACGGCAACCGTGAGTTTTATTGGCTCTCTAAGGCTAAGCGGGCCTACAGAGTACGCGCCGATAGCGCAGTTGCTGACTCAGGTTGCCGACGTGGAACAGACAAAAATTACCCTGAATTTGGAGCAGTTAGAATTTTTGAACAGTTCTGGCATCAATATGCTATCGAAGTTTATTATCCATGTACGCAAAACAGCCAGGGTGCAAATGGCGGTACAAGGCTCTCAAAGCATAGGTTGGCACGGTAAATCTTTGAGAAATTTCCAGCGCCTGATGCCTGGTTTACAGTTGGAATTTCTCTAGAAATACGATAACTTTTAGGGTGCGAGATGTTGAGAAATTTTTTGTTAGTCAAGGCGCAGATTCTCGAGTTATGCTGGAAGAACAACCATCTAGAGAACAGCTACTTTTAGAGATAGAAAGATTGCGCCAGCAAGTGGAAGACTTGAAGGAGGAAAAAGCGGATCTGGAAATCTTGCTGGAAACTACTGCTCAACATTCCGATACGGTTGAAACAGAGTTGCGATCGCGCGCATTCGAGGCGGTGCGCGAAGGCGAAATCAAGCTGGCTCAATTTCTCGAAGCGATTCCCATAGGTGTGCTCGTGCTGGATTCTCAAGGCAAACCTTACTACGTAAATCACGCCGGAGAGCAGTTACTCGGTCAAGGAGTTTTGCCCTTGAATTCTGTTGAGGATTTGTCCGAAACTTATCAAATTTATATTGCGGGAACTGAGACTATTTACCCTTTCGAGAATTTGCCGATCGTTCGAGCTTTGAGGGGCGAAAACGCGACGGCTGAAAATCTGGAGATTCATCAATCCCACAAGAAAGTTCCCCTGGAGATTTGGGGAACGCCAATTTTTGACGAGGGTGGCAAAGTTGCTTTTGCGATCGCAGTTTTTCAAGATGTCACTGAACGCAAAGAAGCTGAAGCGGATCGCCATTTATTTATTAAGAAACTATTTGATCTTAATCAAAATTTGGAAAAATCCCTGGATGCAGAATCAGACTTAACTGATGCCTATGGGCGATTTGTGCCTCACCAATTTCTAAATCTGTTGGGATATGAAAGTATTATAGATGTCAATTTAGGCGATCAAGTGCAGCAGGAAATGTCGGTGCTATTTTCGGATATTCGCGATTTCACGACGCTTTCAGAAACTATGGATCCCCAAGAAAATTTTAATTTTATCAATGCTTACCTTTCGCGGATGGAGCCTGCGATTACTGGCAATAACGGGTTTATTGACAAATACATCGGCGATGCAATTATGGCTTTGTTTAGTGACTTTGCAGATGATGCAGTCAAAGCGGGTATTGCAATGCTAAATATCCTGAAAAATTATAACGAATACCGTCAAGGCGTCGGCTACATCCCGATTCAAATTGGAATTGGCATTAATTCGGGTTCTTTGATGCTGGGGACAGTCGGGGGTACAAGCCGAATGGACAGCACTGTGATTAGCGATGCTGTTAATTTAGCATCTCGCATTGAAGGATTGACCAAAGATTACGGCGTACCTCTGTTAATTTCTCAGCAGACTTTGGAACGGTTGCGAAATCCCACCGATTATGCTATTAGAATTGTGGATAAAGTACAGGTAAAGGGAAAATCTCAATATGTGGTAGTTTATGAGGTATTTGATGCAGATCCGCCGGAAAGTTTGTCGGCAAAGCTAGCAAATTTGTCTGTGTATAATGAAGCTATGTTACTGTGCGATCGCAAGGACTTCCGAGAAGCGGGAAAATTATTTGAAGAGTGTTTGCGAACCAATCCAAGCGATCATGTAGCTCGCATTTACCTGAAACGCTGTCGGGATTGGCGATCGCTCCTCAAAGGAATTTAAAGCAAGCTAGTCTATTTGAGATTTGAGATTGACTCCATATAGCAATCCTCGCATCACCTGTGAATTTCTTACTTTCTCCCTGCAGGTTCGGGGAGAGTTGGGGTGGGTGAAAAATTTACGACTCCTGTAAAGATTGATATATATCTTGAGAGTGATGACTGACCTATGGAATCTGTCAAAGGTGTAAAATATAAACAGCTTTATAGCTGTTACTTCTGAGGCTTCTCAAAATAGAACGGCTGAGGGCGGAACAGCCAGCGATCAGTAATTTGGTGCGAGAACGGCGGCCAGCGCTGAACCTGTCTCAGAAAAAGTTGGCGGATGAATTAGGGATGACCTTTTCCACGATTAATCGTTGGAAAAAGGGACACGCTACGACTTCTCGCTTGCCACTCAAGCAAATTTACATATTGCTGGATGAGTTAGGTGATTCGCCAGATGCAACGGCGAATGCAGTAAGGCACAGCGAGCAAGATATTTTTCGGATAAGGAGTAAAAAGGGTGAGTGTAGAGGGAATCAACAGCATTTTCAGAGATATTCGACTACTTCCCTATGGTGTGGCCACCCTCTCCGTGGCTCTGGCACTGGCGCTAACCCGATCGCTTTTACCGTGGATCTACCCAACCACGACACCCCTGTTTTTCATCGCGGTGATAGTGAGTACCTGGTATGGCAGTTTCGGGGCTGGGTTACTGGCAACAATTTTATCCACGCTGGCAATTAACTATTTTTTTATTGAGCCGTTCTATTCCTTACAGATAGTTAATGTAGAGACAATTCTTCGGATTGGTATGTTTTTGCTCGCGGCAGGATTGATCGCTTCACTCAATCAATCGTGGCGCACTGCTATAAAAAACGCGAAAGCAGCCTTGCAAAATTTACAGCAGTCAATGGAAGTAGAACAACAGGTGCGGGGCCAAGTAGCACAAACTGCGGTGACTGAGGCAAAAGAACAACTAGAAACGGTACTTTCTACCATCAACGATGGGTTTTACATCCTCGATCGCGATTGGCGCTACACCTATGCCAACGATCGCTACTGTGAAATGGTTGGAATGCCCCGGTCAGCGATTCTGGGTCAGAACGTTTGGGAGTTATTTCCGGCAGCCGTTGACACCGATGCTTATGTGCAGTTTCATCGGGCAATGCGCGAACAAACGCCACTCCAGTTTGATTATCTGTACTCACCTTGCAAGGGTTGGCATGACCATCGAATTTACCCTTCGCCCAGTGGACTGACCGTTTTGCTTGCTGACATTACCGATCGCAAACAGGCGGAACTCCTCCTAATCGAGCAGACACGACTGCTGGAGTCGATCGCATTCGGGCAGCCACTAGACGACTGTCTGGCAGCCGTGTGTGACTCAGTATCCAGGCTGAATCCGGGTACCCGCGCCTGCTTCCTGCTAGCCGATGCTCAGCGGCTGACGTTTAAGAGATCAATTACTCCAGACTTTCCAGCGTCTTTTGGTGAAGGACTCCAAGATGCTCCGATTAACGATTTGTGCATTGGAACCTGTGGCGAAGCAGTGTATAGCGGTCAGCCCGTGACCTGCGCCGACATTGCCAACGACGATCGCTGGTCGCAAGCATGGCGAAATTTATGCGTGGCTCATGGCATTCTAGCCTGTCATTCTCAGCCCGTGTTCAGGCACGACAATCTACCTATGGGGTCGCTGATGCTGTGCTTTAGCGAGGCGCGGATGCCGACTGATTGGGAACATAAACTCGCGGAGTTCGGCACCCAAGTTGCCAGCATCGTCTTTGAGCGCGATCGATCGTTCCAGGCGTTGCGCGAGAGCGAAGAACTGCTCCGATTGGCTTCCGAAGGCGGCAATTTGGGTTTGTGGTATTGGGATATGGAAACAGACACGCTGAGTTTGACGGACATAGCCAAAGCGATGTTTGGTTTACCCATCAATACCGCAATGTCCATGAAGGTGTTTTTAGAAGCGGTGCATCACGACGATCGCCCATTCGTTCACACCGTGATCACGGAGCTAAAAGCGAATCAACCGCATACTGAAATTGAGTATCGGACGCTGTGGGCAGATGGCACCGTTCGTTGGATTTTGGCAAAGGGCGATTGCGCCTACAACGCTGATGGCGTCAGAATTTCGACGCGCGGCGTATTAATCGACATCAGCGATCGCAAACAAGCCGAAGAAGCCTTGCGTCAAAGCGAAGAGCAGAGTCGCAACATTCTAGAGAGTATTGATGATGGATTCTTTTCCCTTGATGAGAATTGGCGTTTCACTTACGTGAATCGGTCAGCGGAAATTCTGCTAGACCGCACTCCGGGCGCTCTGATTGGGAAGAATTTTTGGGAAGAATTCTCAGGACTCAAGGGCAGCGAGTTTGAGCGGGTTCATCGGCGCGTGGCAAACGAGCGCGTGGCTTTGTCAGTCACGGCGTTTTATCCCGATCACGATCGGTGGTATGAGGTTCGCACCTACCCTGCCGCCAACGGGATTACCATTTATTTCCGAAATGTCACCGATCAAAAACTGGCCGAGGAGGTATTGCAACAACGAGAAGCAGAACTTCGTTTAGTCACCAATGCCGTGCCTGCCTTGATTTCCTTTGTAGACTCAGACCAGCGCTATCGCTTCAACAATCGAGCATATGAAGAATGGTTTGGACATCCGGCAGCGCAAATTTATGGCAAGCACCTTCAACAGGTTTTAGGGGAAACTGGCTATCAAGGGATTCGTCCTTATGTTGAGCAAGTCTTGGCAGGACAGGAAGTGACCTTTGAAAGCCAAATTCCCTACAAAGATGGTGGAACCCGTTATATCAATGCGACCTATGTTCCCCGCTTCAATAGCCAGGGAAAAGTTGAAGGGTTTGTAGCACTGGTCAACGATATCACCGATCGCAAACAAGCCGAAGCCACACTACGGGAGAGTGAGGCAAGGTTCCGGCTGATGGCAGATGCCGCCCCTGTGCTGATTTGGATGTCGGGCATCGATAAACTCTGTTATTACTTCAACCTCCCGTGGCTCAACTTTACCGGACGGACGATCGAGCAAGAAAGGGGCAATGGTTGGGCACAAGGAGTCCACCCCGACGACCTCGATCGGTGTTTAAACACCTATGTGACTGCCTTTGATGCCCGTCAACCGTTCAAGATGGACTATCGCTTGAAACGCTGTGATGGCATATACCGTTGGGTTATGGATGAAGCTGTTCCTCGCTACGGATTGGAAGATGAGTTCTTGGGCTACATCGGCTCCTGTGTTGATATTGAAGACCACAAACAAGCTGAGGAAGCCCTGCGCGAGAGTGAATCCCGCCTCCGTCTGATCATTGAAAGCGCCAAAGATTATGCCATCTTCACCATCGACCTTAACGGCATCATTGCCAGTTGGAACTCAGGGGCAGAAAGGTTGTTGGGCTATACCGAGACAGAAGCAATTGGTTGCTCGAGTCAGATGATCTTCACACCCGAAGATAACGAACAAGGACAAGCCGAGTACCAGAGGCAAACGGCTCTACTGCAAGGACGGGCCGAAGACGAACGCTGGCACGTCCGCAAAGATGGGAATCGCTTTTGGGCCAGTGGATTGATGATGCCCCTGCTTAACGAAGCGGATTGTCCGCAGGGATTTGTCAAAATAATGCAGGACAAGACCGCACAACGGCAAGCGAGTGAGCGACTGCAATTACTGTATGAAACTACCCGCGATCTGATGCAGACAGAACAGCCTCTGGCTTTGATGGACACGCTATTCCGCAAACTTGCAGTGCAACTCGATCTGCACTCTTACTACAACTTTATGGTGGAAGAAAAAGACAACCGCCGGATGTTGCATTTGAGAAACTATGAGGGCATCTCTGAAGAAAGGGCGCAGGCGATCGCATGGATCGATTTAGGGGAATATCTCTGTGGACTGGTTGCCCAAACGCAGCAGCAACTTGTCTTGAATCAAGCCGAACTCTCTACTCATCCGAATGCTAAAGCCGTCTCTGAACTGGGCATGACGGCTTACGTGGGTCAACCGTTAATTGCTCAAGGGCGGTTATTAGGGACGCTCTCATTTGCCAGTTTGACTCGGACGCACTTCACGCCTGCTGAAATCGAGCTGCTGGGCTCTATCTGTGACCAAATCGCGATCGCTCTGGAACGGGCAAACCTGAACGATTCACTCCAGCAGCAAGCGGAACAGCTAAGACAGGCAAATCGGATCAAGGATGAGTTTTTAGCGGTACTATCCCATGAATTGCGATCGCCCCTCAATCCGATCCTGGGGTGGACAAAGCTGCTGCAAACTGGCAAGCTGGATGCGGCCAAAACTGCACAGGCGTTAGCCACAATCGAACGCAATGCCAAGCTGCAAACTGAATTGATTGAAGATTTGCTTGATGTCTCGAAAATTCTCCAAGGCAAGCTCAGTCTTAATATTCGTCCAGTCGATTTAGCTTTAACTGTGGAATCGGCGATCGAAACTGTCAATTTGGCTGCTGTTGCCAAATCCATTGATATTCGGACTGTGTTAGATCCTCAGATTGGACAAATTTTGGGGGATTCGGGCCGTTTGCAGCAGATTGTCTGGAATCTTGTTTCCAATGCGGTCAAATTTACTTCAGCCGGGGGGCGCGTTGAGGTGAATTTGACTCGTGTTGGCAATCAGGCTCAAATTACGGTGGCGGATACAGGGATTGGTATCGCACCGGAGTTTTTACCCTACGTGTTTGACTACTTCCGGCAAAAAGATGGCGCTACAACCCGCAACTTTGGTGGCTTGGGATTGGGGCTGGCGATCGTGCGGCATCTAGTGGAACTTCACGGCGGTACCGTTGGGGCCGAGAGCCCCGGTGAAGGGTTAGGGGCAACCTTTACCGTAAGACTGCCTCTATCAGGGAAGGTAAGACAAGAAAACTCTCTTGCAAGACTTTCGGAACGATCGACTGCGGATGAACCGTTATCCGGGATGCGGATACTTGTGGTAGATGATGAGCCGGATATGCGAGAGTTGATTTCTTTTTTGCTAGAAGATGCAGGTGCAGAGGTACTGACTGTTGCTGTCCCTCAAGAAGCCGTCACAGCCTTGACTAATTTCCAGCCAGATGTCCTGTTGAGCGACATTGGTATGCCGGGGATGGATGGCTATATGCTGTTGCGGCAAGTGCGAGCTCTGTCGCCAGAACGGGGTGGGCTGATTCCCGCGATCGCCCTGACTGCCTATGCGGGCGAGTTTAATCAACAGCAAGCTTTGCAAGCTGGATTTCAGCGACATCTGGCCAAGCCGATCGAACCGGATGAATTAATTAAGACGATCGCCGCACTTCTTAGCAAGAATACTCATGGCCCGGCCAGCTATAAAAATTGAGCCGAAGGATCTCAAACCGATCGAACCTCATCAAGATTTGAATTTGCTCTGGTTAGGCAGCGATATTTGTATTACAGGAGAATCTATCAATAAATCCGGTTTCTAGTCTAACAGTGCGTAAGTCCTGATAATATAATCAGTAATTTGGAGTGTCAAAAAAAGACGATGAGAATTAACAAGCAGCAGCCGAGAATACATATAAAACCTTCAGTGATTAAAGCGATAGCCCTATTCTTTATGTGCTGCTTGTTAACTGCAAGTTGCGGACAGGGATCACGTCGATCGGTGAATGTGAGCGGCGAAAATGCTAATAACCGCGTTACTATTGGCACAACCTTGAAACTGCGGACGCTCGACCCTGCGGACGGTTACGAAACCTTATCAGGACAATTGCTGCGAAATTTGGGCGACACTCTCTACACCTACGAGTCTGGAACTACAAAGTTAATCCCCCACTTAGCGACAGCGATGCCAAAAGTTAGCCAAGACGGATTGACATATACCATCCCCTTGCGTCAAGGCGTTATTTTTCACGACGACACACCGTTTAACGCCGCAGCAATGGAATTTTCCTTGCAGCGGTTTATCAAAAATGGTGGCAGTCCGGCTATGTTGTTGAGCGATGCAGTAGAATCGGTAAAAGCCACGGGCGAATACGAATTAACTTTTCAACTCAAAAAGCCTTTTTCTGCTTTTCCTTCCCTGTTGACATTTTCCGGTATGTGTGCTGTTTCTCCGAAAGCATACGAGATTGGACAGGGTAAATTTAAACCCGATACGTTTGTGGGAACTGGACGTTACAAGCTGGCGAAGTACGGCAGCGATTCTGTCAAGTTTGACGTGTTTGACAAGTATTGGGGGGAAAAGCCGGTTAATCAAGGAATTGACATTTTGCTGCTTTCTAGTTCGTCAAATTTGTTCAATACTTTTCAGACTGGTGCCGTTGATGTGGCTTATTTGTCTCTGGATGCAGACCAAGTTCAAAGCTTGGACGAGGGAGCAAAAAAAGGGAAATGGCAGGAAATCGCGGGGGAAAGCAGTACGGTTAATTACATAACGCTGAATACCAAGTCTAAACCGCTGGACAAGTTAGAAGTCAGACAGGCTATCGCAGCAGTGATGGATCGCCCGGTGATTAACGAGCGCGTACTGCGGGGACAAGCACAACCGCTTTACAGTCTGATTCCCACAAACTTCGACGTTCAAAAACCGGTTTTTAAAGAACTCTACGGTGATGCCAACACGACAAAGGCTAAGGAACTTTTAACGAAAGCGGGATACTCTGCCACCAATCCTTTCGTTCTGCCAATTTGGTATGCTTCATCTTCCACAAAACGAGCTTTAGTGGTGAGCATGATGGAGGCGCAAGCTAAACTCAAAATGGACGGGATAATGAAGGTAGAAATTAACAGCGTGGAATCTCCGACTTTGTTTCAAAACATAGAGAAGGGAATTTATCCTGCGGTTTTAGTGGATTGGTCCGCCGACTTTTTTGACGCTGACAATTACATCCACCCGTTTTTAGATTGTGCGACAGGTTCCGAGGCTGAGGGCTGCTCCAAGGGTCAAAGTCAAGGTCAGGGTTCGTTTTATTATAGCGATCGAGTAAATGAACTGATCGAGAAGCAACGAAAAGAAGCAAATCCTGAAACCCGCAAAGCCCTGTTTGCCGAAATTCAAGACATACTGGGTAAAGATGTACCTTTCATCCCTCTTTGGCAGGATAAGGACTATACGTTTGCTCAGAACAGCATTACGGGCGTTCGTCTCGAACCGACGCAATCTTTTCCTTTTTGGTTCCTGAAAAAGCAATAATTCGTTACAATAATAGAGGGGAGTTGAAACGTCAATAATTATTGCATATTTTGTACACAATAGGGTGATGATTGTCACAGTTTATCAAAGAGACTGATCACCCAACCCTCTTTAATAATGTGGGATATTGTTAAGAGAGAGATATTGCTGAGGGTGGGTATATGAAACTTGGAATTTTAACAACAACAGGGCTGCTGATTGCGATCGGTTGTGCATCCGGAGTAAAGGCAGAAAACGTATCACACGTCAAGCAACTCTTAGAAACTAAAAAATGTAGCCAATGTGACTTGACAGGAGCGCAGCTTGCTGGTATCGATTTAACTGGCGCAGATTTGAGCGGAGCGAATCTGAGAGGTGCAAATTTGAACGGTGCAAATTTGAACGAAGCCAAACTGAATGAAGCAAATCTGAAACAAGCTAAATTGCAAGGTGCGAGTTTAATTGCGGCTAAAATGCACGGGGCTAATTTGGAGGGTGCTGATTTGAGCCGCGCTAATCTGAGTTTGGCGGGTTTAGTGATTGCGAGTTTGAAAAATACTAACCTCACCAGCGCTAATTTAATCGGCGCCAATTTAGAAAGCGCCAATTTGGCGGGTGCAAACTTGAGAAATGCTCGCCAGTCAGTTGCGAATTTATCTAATATCAGCCTCAGAGGTGGCAGTTTGTCGGGAATAGACGTACAGGGAGTCAACTTGCGGGATGCAAATTTGACCAATGCAAATTTGAACGGTGCAAATTTGAACGGTTCAGACTTGACAGGTGCTAATTTAAAGAATGCCAATATGGCAAATGTAGATTTAGAAAACGCTTCTTTGCCGTAGGACGATCGCCAATTGCTATATCAAATTCTGGTGCTTAACAAAGTTAATATAATAAGATAGGGGCAATTCTGAAATTGCCCCTACAGTTTTAATTGCAGGATTTATCTTGTTTCCGGTCGCTGCGTAGGTCAATAGATTTTAGATTTTAGATTAAAGAGTTGAAGCATTGACCCCACGGATAAATTCGGGGGGCAAGTTTCATCGGATACAGGTTTTTTATTTCTGGACGGATGAATCCGGGGGCTTGTATCCTGGATGCTTTCGGTCATTGTTCGGTGTGCGAAGCTTTTCCCTGGTGTCTGCGATTGCGCTTCATATTTGGATCTAGGATCAATCTTCCTCGTGAGAATCTTGGGCGAAGCGGATAATGTCATCATCGCCGAGGTATTCACCATTTTGGATTTCAATCATCACCAGGGGAATAACGCCTGGATTTTCTACGCGGTGAGCAGTATTCATGGGAACGTAGGTTGACTGTTTCTGCATGAGAATCGTCTCTTTGTCGTCGCAGATAACTTTAGCGGTACCGGAGACGACAACCCAGTGCTCGCTGCGGTGATAGTGCATTTGGGTGCTGATGTGATGCCCCGGCTTGACTTCAATGCGATTGATCTTATAACGATCGCCCGCGTCTATGACTGTAACTTGACCCCAGTAGCGGGTTTGTGTGCGATCGTCAATTTTTTCGATTGTGTCCACTGTTTCCACCATCCTGTTTATCTCGCCAACGGTGTCTGTAAAAATATCTTTAGTTCAAAGTATAGCAAGGATTGGCTAAGTGCGATGGATTTAAACATTACTCAATTAGTCGCCACTCGCGAGCATCAATAAATTGAGACAAATGCCCCACATTTGTCGTGGCAATTACCACCTGATTTCCTTCACTTGCCTCCAATATTGCTTGAGCCGCCAAAATCACATCCCCGTCAAGTGCATGGGCTTCTGCGGTTGGTCTTCCTCTCATTCTCGCTTGCGCGCACAACTGAGCGGCCAAAAGCATTACTTCTGTAGTCAAAGGACGGTATGTAAATTGTAATTTCAGTTCATCAAGCCGTTGAATACCTGGTAATTTACCTGCGCGGATCAACTCACGTCGCACTTCGTAGTCAGCAATTTCAGGCACAATTATTATTTCGCCCCTCCGCATTAAAGAGTTTAGCCAAACTTTGCACTCTTGAATTTCAGCAGAGGATGCTTTAGGGTTTGTCACCATTCCTAATGGGCCAGAGTCGAGAATTATTACTCTACTCATGGGAATAATGGCCGATTAGAAAGGCGGTCTTCATCTAAAGCTTTACGGAGATATTCAGCGGTTTCTGTTTGTTCTTGTTCATCTCCCTCCTCTATCCATGAATTGATTAAATCAATTGCACCTTTATTTCTTTGTATCCGTTCCTCCAGCGACAGTTTAGTAATGTCTATTTTCTCAGGTGTGGGAATCTCCTCGGACAATACGGGCTTTACTGTCACCGTTTCCATAAATAAGCGCATCATCTGAAGTAAATTCGGCCAATATTCTCTGGGAGTTTGCTGAATTACGCGGAGAAATTCCGCGATGGGCTGGCTTAAGGGGCGATCGCTTTCTTGGTCTTCAAACGTAGGAGTTTCGGGCGCGGATTTTACTGTCCCTTGGCTTTCGCTGCTTATAACTTGTTCTGACATAATTACTTTTTTCCTTTATCTCATTTACTCATATTATAAACAAAGGGCGGGCGATTGCCCGCCCCACTTTTTACTTGCTCAATACACCATCGGGAATCCCCAAAATATCCTCAATGCGAGGCATATCTTCCAAAGCAATCACTCGTCCTTCATTCTCAAAACCTGCTATTTGATCGAAATTCAAATAGCGATACAAATCACCAGCAAAAGGATCGATTCTCTTAGACACAATGTCATTGTATTCTTGGACTGTGGGAATGCGACCTAACAGCGAACAAACGGCCGCCAATTCCGCCGAACCGAGATAAACTTGTGCATCTTTGCCCATGCGGTTGTTAAAGTTGCGAGTCGAAGTTGAAAACACGGTTGTCGCATCTTTAACCCGCGCTTGGTTGCCCATACAAAGACTGCATCCGGGCATTTCTGTACGCGCTCCCGCAGCTCCAAAAATGCTGTAATAACCTTCTTCTTTGAGTTGCTGTTCGTCCATCCGAGTTGGCGGACAAATCCACAGGCGAGTTTTGACTTCTCCTGCACCTTCCAACACCTTCGCAGTGGCGCGGTAGTGACCGATATTTGTCATGCAAGAACCGACAAATACTTCGTCAACGCGATCGCCCGCAACCTCACTCAACAACTTAACATTATCCGGGTCATTGGGAGCAGCCACAATGGGTTCTGTAATCTCGTTCAGATCGATTTCGATGATTTCAACGTATTCCGCATCAGCATCCGCCTCCATCAGCACCGGATTTGCCAGCCATTCCTCCATCTTCGCCACCCGGCGCATCATCGTCCGCGCATCTTGATAGCCCCGCGCTACCATGTTTTTCAGCAGCGCGACATTGGAGCGAATGTACTCGGAAACAGTCTCCACGCTCAATTTAATCGTGCATCCAGCGCAAGAACGCTCTGCAGTCGCATCGGTCAATTCAAAAGCCTGCTCGACCTTCAAATCGGGCAAACCCTCAATCTCCATAATCCGCCCAGAAAAGATGTTTTTCTTATTCTGTTTCGAGACGGTTAGCAAACCTTTTTGAATTGCCACATAGGGAATTGCATTCACAACATCCCGCAGCGTTACTCCCGGCTGCAATTCACCTTTGAACCGCACTAATACCGATTCCGGCATATCCAAAGGCATGACGCCCAAGGCCGCCGCAAATGCCACCAATCCCGAACCTGCAGGAAAGGAAATTCCTAAAGGAAAACGAGTGTGAGAATCGCCGCCAGTTCCCACTGTATCCGGCAATAACATCCGGTTCAGCCAAGAGTGAATAATGCCGTCTCCGGGGCGCAAAGCTATGCCGGCGCGCTCTGCCATGAAATCGGGCAATTCATGGTGAGTTTTGACATCAACTGGTTTTGGATAAGCGGCGGTGTGACAGAAACTTTGAATAACCAAATCGGCGCTAAATCCCAAACAAGCAAGTTCTTTCAGTTCGTCCCGAGTCATCGGCCCGGTGGTATCTTGCGAGCCGACTGTTGTCATGACTGGTTCGCAAGATGTACCGGGACGAACGCCGGACAAACCGCAAGCTTTGCCTACCATTTTTTGTGCTAAAGTGAAGCCTTTGCCCGTATCTACTGGGATTGTAGGACGGGTAAAAATAGTGCTTGGTTTTAGTCCTAAAGCTTCGCGGGTTTTGTCGGTTAAAGTGCGTCCAATTAATAGCGGAATTCGACCGCCAGCGCGAACTTCGTCTAGAATTGTGTCGGGTTTGAGGGTGAAGGTGGAAATAATTTCTCCGGCTTCGTTGGTGATTTCGCCTTTGTAGGGATGGATGGTAATTACCATTCCTGTTTCCATTTTGGAGACATCACATTCGATCGGCAATGCGCCGGAATCTTCAGCGGTATTGAAGAAGATCGGGGCGATCGCACTTCCTAAAATATAACCGCCACTGCGCTTGTTCGGCACAAACGGAATATCATTGCCAATGTGCCAAAGCACGGAATTAATCGCCGATTTCCGCGACGAACCGGTACCGACAACATCACCAACATAGGCTACAGGATGACCTTTTTGCTTCAAGTCTGCAATGGTTTGCAAAGCTCCTGGCATCTTACTTTCGAGCATCGCCAAAGCGTGTAGGGGAATGTCCGGCCGCGTGGTAGCATGAGGTGCAGGCGACAAGTCGTCAGTATTGGTTTCTCCAGGAACTTTGAAGACTGTAACGGTAATCGCTTCTGGCAACACAGGACGACCTGTAAACCACTCGGCATCCGCCCAAGAATCGACTACCTGCTTGGCGTAGGGATTGGTATCAGACAAAGCTATAACGTCGTGGAAAGCGTCGAATACTAACAACGTTTTGCTCAGTGCCCGGGCGGCGGTGGCGGGAATAGCAATTTCGGCAGTAGGATTGAGCAAATCGATTAAAGATTGGACGTTATAACCGCCCATCATTGTCCCCAGGAGGTAAACTGCCCATTTGGGAGCAATTAGGGGGCTGTGGATTTCGCCTTTAGCAATGCCAGTTAAAAAACCAGCTTTGACGTAGGCGGCGCTGTCTACTCCGGGCGGGACACGATCGCGCAATAATTCTATTAACGTTTCTTCTTCTCCAGCCGGCGGATTTTTCAGCAGTTCACACAGTTCCGACGTTTGCTCGGCGTCTAGCGGCAGCGGTGGAATTCCCTCATGGGCCCGTTCGGCAGCGGTACGGCGGTAAGATTCAAGCATTTCTCCTCTCTCCTCGGATAGTATTCGGTGGTTGTTTGTAGGTGCTTTACTTTTTAGATTAGGAGCTTCCGCTGCACATTGGGTAAAGTACCTCGCTCTTATAAAAACTTAACGCAACTTTAAAAACAGTAGATTGTCATACCAAAGACAGATGTGTTCTCCACCGGGAGTGCAAGATATCAAACTCCAGCCGAGCAGTTTAGAGGCCTTCAGTTGCATTGTTGTGGTTAAGATTAATGTGTTGTGGACTACTGTCGATCGTCCTCTGCATCAATCCCTGACAACTAAAGCTAGGGAAGCATTTGTCAATGAGCAATTATGCTCATAATTTACTCGAATTTTGGGTACAAAACTCAGATTGGCGCGATCGAGGAATCATGCCAAGCGCCATATTTATGTCCACCCACTCCCAAAACGCGAATTTTCTACTGCTAGGAAAGCAGTTTTTTTGAGTAATGTTACTGATTGACAAATGAAATTAAGTCTTCAGTTGTTACCAATGCTTTGCGTCTGAAATCGTCATTTACCACCAGTTTAAAAAAGTTGTCTTGCTAATGGATCGATTAAAAAATGGAAAGTTTTATCCCTGAAAACTCTGAAGACTGTCACGGCTGGACTTCCAAGCCAGACTTGTACAAAGAGGTGCAAGGAACCAAAGAATTACTGCTGACGATCGCCAACTCGATGCCCATACCCCTGATCGTCAGCAGTCTGGCGGATGGCACAATTCTTTATAGTAACGATTTATGTCGTCAGGCTTTCGGGTTCACAGGATTTAAGTCGATCGACCGCCACAAAGCTGAAATGCTCTACCACAAACCTGCAGAGCGCCAGGAATTGCTGTTGCGGCTCGCCCGCAACGGACACGTCCGCGAGACAGAAGTCCGGCTTAAAAAAGCTGACGGCACGCTGTTTTGGGCGAGTGTATCGATGCGGTATCTGACATTGGTGTCGGGGAAAGCTGTTCTGTCGGCGTTCACCGACATTACGGATCGGAAGCGAGTGGCCGCCAAGGAGCAGGAATTGCTCACGTCAATCCACTCGCGAGCCCGCCAGCAAGCGGCCGTCGCTTACTTGGGTCAGCAGGCCCTGGCCGAAACAGATTTGTCCGCACTGATGGACAAAGCTGCGGTTTTAATTGCTCAAACTTTGGACGTTGATTATTGCCAGTTGTTAGAACTTTTGCCCTCTGGTCATGCTTTTATGCTGCGAGCGGGGGTTGGCTGGCAGCCGGGCCTCGTCGGCAGCGCTACTGTTGCGGCTTCTGCCCGATCGCAAGCAGGTTACACATTGCTAGTGGGCGAACCGACTATCGTCGAAGATTTGCGGGTGGAAACGCGCTTTAGCGAGTTGCCGCTGCTGCACAACCACCGGGCTGTCAGTGGCCTTACTGTCATCATTCCCGGCAATCGGGGGCTGGGGAGCAATTGGGGACAAGCAGAACCAGCCAGCAGTTCCTCCTCGCAGGCCTGGGGCATTTTGGGGGTTCATACCAGCCAAGAGCGGGTTTTCAGTCAAGATGACGTTTATTTTGTAGAAGCGATCGCTAACGTGTTAGCTGCGGCGATCGAGCGGATTCGATCGCAAGAGCGCTTACAAATGATGGAACGGGCGATCGAAAGTTGCAGCAACGGCATTGCAATCACCGACGCGACCGTTGCAGATAATCCGATTATTTATGTCAATCCCAGTTTTGAGCGGATTACGGGTTATAGCAGAGACGAGTTAATGGGCAAAAATTGCAGATTTTTGCAGGGCGCAGACACTCACACCCCCGCTGCCAAAGAATTGCGAATTGCGATTGAAGAAGGCAGAGAATCTCAAGTTATATTACGCAACTTTCGGAAAGACGGCACCCCTTTTTGGCACGAACTGTCGATCGCTCCAGTTTACAACTCGCGGCGACACTTAACCCACTTTATTGGAGTGCAAACAGACATTACCGACCGCCAGCGCTCGGAAGAAGAATTATTTTTAAATTCTCAAGCTTTAGCAGCTTTTAGCGCTAATCTCAAACACTTGCACCGGATTACAACTTATCATTATCAAAACTTTGAAGAACGGGTTGACGATTATCTAACAGCAGGCTGTTTGATGTTCGGACTTTCTATAGGGATCATGGCTGAAGTTGAGAGCGAAACTTTTATTGTCCAGGCAGCGAAAACAGATTTAGGATACTTCGTACGAGGCTTAGAATTGAACCTCAGCAATACTTACTGCGCCGCAGTCATTAAGCTCAACAAAACAGTTGCGTATTCTCATATAGGAGCAGACGTAGAGATGCGCGAACATCCAGCTTATCTAAGCTGCAAATCAGAATCTTACATCGGAACGCCGATATTTGTTAACAATAAAACCTACGGAACTTTAAGTTTTAGTTCGCCAGAAATAAAAAAAAGAAAGTTCAAGTATGAGGAAATAGAAATTATAGAATTGATGGCTCAAAGTATTGGCAAAATTCTGGCGGTTCACAAAATGGAAGTCGAACGCCAGCAGGCTGAAAAAGAGCGATGCGAGTTGATAGTATCTCTCAAAGAAAGTGAAGAACGCTATCGCCGTTTAGTAGAACTATCTCCCGAAGCGATCGCCGTTCACAGTCAAGGGAAAATCGCCTACATCAATGCTGCAGGCGCGAAACTCCTTGGTGCGAGTTCTCCCGAAGCGCTTATCGGCTTTCCAGTACTGCATTTCATTCATCCAAACTATGTGGAAATAGCCACAGAGCGCATTCGGCTAGTCGAGACAGAGAATCAGCCGATTGAGCTTGCCGAACAAAAACTGATGCGGCTCGATGGACAAATAATAGACGTTGAAATGGCCGGCATCCCCGCTACTTATCAAGGCTCCACCGCCGGCCAGATTATTATCCGAGATGTCACCGAGCGCAAAAGAGTAGAACGGCAACTACTGCACGGCGCTTTTCACGATGCGCTGACGGGTTTACCCAACCGGGTTTTGTTCATCGACAGGCTAGGACAAGCCATCCGCCGAGCCAATCAGTCCGCCGATTACAAATTTGGTTTACTTTTCCTAGATTTAGACCGCTTCAAAGTAGTTAATGATTCTTTAGGACACGTTTTAGGCGACAAATTGCTAATCGCCCTTGCGGAGCGACTGCAAACCTGCGTCCGGGTTTCTGATACCGTCGCCCGGCTGGGAGGAGACGAATTCACCATCCTGCTAGACCACATTCAGAGCCTCAGCGACGCCACCCTCGCAGCTAAAAAGATACAAAAAGAACTGACGAAGCCGTTTCATCTCGAAGGGCACGAAGTATTTACCACCGCTAGCATTGGCATTGTTTTCAGTCGAGGCGAAGCCACCGCCAGTGGCGAATTAAATTCGTACACTCACCCGGAAGAATTCCTACGCGATGCTGACATCGCTATGTACCGCGCTAAAGCTTTGGGTAAGGCCCGCCACGAAGTGTTTAATTTGGCAATGCACGACCAAACTATGTCGCTGTTGCAGTTAGAAACTGACCTGCGGTTGGCTATTTTGGGCAAGGAGGAATTAGGAGAGAGCAAGGACCAATGTTCGCACTTTATTGTGCACTACCAACCGATTGTTTCGATCGCCAGCGGTGCGCTCGAAGGTTTTGAGGCCTTGGTGCGCTGGCACCACCCGGTTCGGGGTCTAGTTCCGCCGTCTACTTTTATCCCTGTAGCTGAAGAAACAGGTTTGATCGTACCTCTGGGAGCCTGGGTGTTGCGGGAAGCTTGTCAGCAATTGCGGATTTGGCAAGAAATGTTAACCGAGCAACAGGGAAGAAGTCCAATGGAAGTTGGAACAATGACCTTCGACTCGCTTCGGCTGCACTCAGGGCAAGTCGTTAAGGGTAACAAGAAGGGAGAAGGCGCTTCGATTTCGCTCAGGGTAACAACAGGGAAGATGGCAACGGGCAATGTAGGGGAGTTAAGTGATGTAACAGATACAGGGCATGAGGAACACGGAACTTTTACTGAGCGTACCCCCAGTATTGGTCACAGGGAAGAAAGAATCAGTAAAAAATTACCAATTCCGAGTTACCAATTCCCGATTAGCGATTTCCACTCATCTATTACCAATTCCCAATTCCCAATTACCAACTCTTCGGCTACGTTCAGTACAACTGCCCAGGTACCAATTCCGAATTTTAAATTACCAATTATTGCTCCTTCGCAATTAACAATGAGCGTCAATCTCTCTCCTAAACAGTTAGGTATGCCGAATTTAATCGAGGAAATGGATGAAATTTTAGCAGAAACTGGCTGCGATCCGAGCTGTTTAAAATTGGAGATTACTGAAAGTGCGATCGTGGAAAATGTCAAGAAAGCCAATATTGTGCTATCCCAATTAAAAAGTAGAAATATTCGATTGTCGATCGACGATTTCGGTACTGGCTATTCGTCTTTAAGTTACTTGCACCGTTTTCCGCTGGATACACTGAAGATTGATCGATCTTTTGTGAGCCGCTTGGGGGCTGTCGAAAACGGTGACCACGGGGGTCAGCCTTTGCAGATTGTGCGGGCGATCGTAACTTTGGCTCACAATTTGGGATTAAATGCGATCGCCGAAGGTGTAGAGACAGCCGAACAGTTAGCACAACTTCGAGAACTAGACTGCGAATTAGCTCAGGGATATTGGTTTTCTAAACCTTTGGAAAGTTCTGCCGTGACAGAAATCTTGATAAGTCTGGGTAATATAGCAATTATGGACTGATTGAGGTACAGATTGGTAAAGGGTGCCTCACCCCGTTAAGACATTTTTGCTACAAACTCCTAATCTCAAAACTGATGCACCAGGGAATAAATGGTGCATCAAAATTAGATTTTAGGTGATGATATCATATCAAATCCGTTAGCCTCGGAATAGTAAATTCGAGTTCACTGTTGACTGTTGACGGTTGACTGTTCACGGAGTCAACAGTCAACCGTCAACAGTCAACATCATAAGGAGTGTAACCGGAAATGATATCAAATCTGTTAGGATCGGAATTCTTCATCTGCGTGAATCCGCGTTAATCCCTTGTCATCGGCGGTTAATACATTCTCTTTTTTAAACCGCAGATGAGGACAGATTAACACAGATTAACGCAGATGAGTGAGTTCAATTCCGCTTGTAGCATCCGTGATTGTTGAGTATTGAGTAGATTTTACGCCCGACTATGCTACCGGATTTTATCTGGTTTAAAATTACACAACTGAGGCACAGTAACGCTTTCGCAATTGCCAATTGCCAATTACAACTTACCAATTCCCTATTAACAATTAGCTTTGAGGGGAATCTCGATCGCCAATTCAGTACCCTGTCCCGGCGAAGAAGTGCATTTCAGTGACCCGTTGTGTCTGTCTGTAACAATTTGATAGCTAATGGACAAGCCCATCCCAGTGCCTTTACCCACAGGTTTAGTGGTAAAAAACGGGTCAAAAAGCCGAGTGCCGACAGTCTCCGGTATTCCCGGCCCGTTGTCAGCAATCCGAATGATTACCTTGCCCGCTGGCGATATTTCAGTGCGGATGCGGATGTGGCTGGGCTGTTCCCGCATTTCCTCAGCAGAACGGCGCAGATCCCGTTCTTCCAAAGCATCCAAAGCATTGCTCAAGATGTTCATAAATACTTGATTTAACTGTCCGGCATAACATTCTACTAAGGGCAGTTCAGCGTATTCTTTAATCACCTCAATTTCTGGATGATTGTGTTTAGCTTTGAGCCGATGCTGCAAAATCATCAGGGTGCTATCTATGCCGTCGTGGATGTTGACTGCTTTCATTTCCGCTTCGTCCATGCGGGAAAATGTGCGGAGAGAAGCAACAATTTGTTGGATTCTGTCTGCACCGACTTTCATGGAAGAAAGCAACTTTGGCAAGTCTTTCATTAGAAAGTCTAGTTCAATATTGTCTACTTCTTCTTGAATTTCCGGGACTGGTTCGGGATAGTGGTTTTGGTAAAGTTCGATCAGGTGTAGCAAGTCTTGAGTATAGTCTTTGGCGTGGGTGAGATTGCCGTAAATAAAGTTAACTGGGTTGTTAATTTCGTGGGCGACTCCTGCCACAAGTTGACCGAGACTTGACATTTTTTCATTTTGAATTAACTGCGATTGAGTGCTGGTTAATTTCTGCAATGTTTGTTCTAATTCGAGAGCTTTATTGCGAGTTTGGGCGTAAAGATCGGCTTGGTTGAGAGCGATCGCCAATTGAACTGTAACTGCTTGCAATAATTCTACTTCGCCCTCACTCCAGGGTCGCACAGCAGCGGAGTGGGCGCAGGTAACAACGCTCACTACTCCCGAAAGTGCCTGTATCGGAATTGCCAACACAGATCGGTAGCCCAGAGAGTTAAGAGATTTTCTCCAAACATGATCTGCCACTGTTTCGACATCATCCACCAGCAGCATTTCCATATGCAAGAGTTTTTCTCCCATAGAACCTAACTCGGAAGCTTGATAGCAACCTATTAAATCGGGAAGTTCGGGGAGGCGAGATTCTTTAATAATTTCCCAGAAAGCATCCTCCCCGTCGCCACGATACCAGGCAAAATTGCAGCGATCGATCTGCAGGAAAGCGCGAATTTCTTGGACGGCGACAGCAATGATGCTGTCGAAATCGAGGGAATTGCGAATTTGAGCGGTGAGACTGTTGAGCAATTTTTCTCGATCGGCCTGCTGTCTGAGTCGGGCTTCCGATCGCTTCAAAGCAATTTCTCCCTGCTTGCGATCAGTAATGTCTTCGGTAACTGCTAATAAATATTGGGGATTGCCTTCTCGATCGAGAATTGCGGTTTTCTTGGTATGAAATATGCGATTCTCGCCTTCTCTTGTTTGAATCAGTTCTTCGGGAATGTCTAAAATTTGCCCGCTGGCGAGCACTTCCCGGTCTTTGGTTGTGAACAAGTCGGCTTGTTCTCTAGGGAAAAAGTCGTAATCATTTTTGCCCATAACTTCAGCAGCGGGGAAACCCATTACCTCTTCGGCGACTGGGTTCCAGAGTACAAATCGCAACTCTTTTGCTTCTTTGCCAAATACTGCGACGGGTATGGTTTTGAGCACTGACTCCATAAACTGTTGAGCGTGTTGCAGTTCTGCTTCTGCCTGTTTGCGATCGCTAATATCTCGGACGTTAGCAATGATGCTGAGATTGCCGTTGAGATGAATTCTGGACAGGGCAATTTCTGCATCAAAAGTTGAACCGTCGTTGGGGCGCCTCACTTTCCATTCCACGCGACCTGTTTCGCCTGCTAATACTCTTTCCCAAAGTTCTCCCATTTGTTCAATGGGATTGTCGGCGCTTGAATAGTCGTTTTTAAGTGATAATTTTGTTGCTTGTTCCTGGCTCACTCCGTACATTTCTAACATTCGATTATTGACATCGAGAATATTTCCTTCTAAATCATGAATGAAGATAGCATCGTAGACATTGTTAAATATGGTTCGCAGGTTTTGTTCGGAAACTTGTAGGGCTGCTTCTGCTTCTTTTCGATCGCCCATTTCTTGTTCTAATTGGGTGACTGCTTGGGAAAGTTCGGCCGTGCGCTCGCTCACTCTGTCTTCTAACTCGACTGCTGCTTGCCGCAGTGCTGCTTCGGCGGCTTTGCGATCGGTAATGTCGATCGCCGTACCGAACAGTTTTACCACCTTGCCACTGGCATCGGTTTCGGCTTTGCCCACGGCGTTCACGTGTCGCAAGATGCCGTCGGGACGGTAAAGGCGAAAGTCAAAATCAAAAGGGATCCCTGTTGCGAGTCCCCGCTGCACTTGAGTTTGCCACAATTCCAAATCTTCTGGATGAATCAGAGCGACCTGTTCGGCTAGGTTGGGCGCGATGGGGGCCGGTTCGAGTCCGAAGATGCGAAAAAGTTCTTCCGACCAAGTGAGGGTTTCGGTGGCTGCGTCGAGTTCCCAATTGCCGACGTGGGCGAGTCTCTGGGCTTCTTGTAGCTGCCGCTGGCTTTGGCGGATGGCGGTTTCGGCAACTTTGCGATCGGTAATGTCGAACAATACGCCACAAAATACGATTTCGCCGTTCTCGCTGCGGGTGGGCATGGAGTCGCCCTGCCACCAGCGAATCTCGCCGTCGGGCTTGACTAACCGCCCTTCGTAGTGCCATAGGGAGAGGTTTTCTACGGCTTCGCAGACGGAGGCGATGTAGCTTTCCAAGTCTTCGGGGTGGACGCGGGAAATGAATGTATTCATGTCTCGCATCATTTCTGCTGCTGTGACGCCGATGAGATGTTCGATGTGATCGCTCATGTAGTCAATGCCCCAAACTCCGTCACGGTTACAAAATTGGAACAGAGCTCCGGGCATGGTGGCTGCGATCGTCCGAAACTTGGTTTCGCTGGCCGTGAGGGCGGCAAAAGTCTGGCGCAGTTCTGCCGTGCGTGCTTCTACTCTGCGCTCTAGTTCTGCGTTGGCGTGTTGTAAGGCTGCTTCTGCTCGCTTGCGATCGGTAATGTCGGTGGCTGTACCGGTGGTGCCTAAGAAGTTTCCGGTTTCGTCGTAGAGGGCAAGGGCGTTAAACATTAAATGTTTCATGCTGCCGTCTTTGGCGATTTGGGTGGTTTCGTACTGGAAAAGTGATTCTCCGGTAAACAGGCGGGCGAAAACTTCTAAATCTTTCTGGCTTTGTTCTGGTGTCACAAAGTCGGAGAACGGCCGACTGATCATTTCTTCTGGTTCGTAACCGTAGATGTACTTAACTGCTGGGTTGACGAAGGTGTAGCGCCCGATGGCATCGACCGACCAAATCATGTCTTGGGAGGTTTCTACCAGGCTGCGGTATTTGCTTTCGCTGGCTTTGACGGCTTCTTCTGCTTTTTTGCGTTCCGTCATATCGCGGGAGACGCCGACAGTCATGACGATTTGGCCGTCTGCGTTGCGGATCGGTGTTTTGACGGTGCTGAACAGCCGCACTTCTCCGTCGTAGCGCGTCACCGGTTCTTCGGAAATTTGCAGAGTCTGTCCGCTTTCAAATACGAAGGCGTCATCTTTGATGTACTGGAGAGTGTTGTCGGTATCGGCGAAAGGTGCGTCTACGATGTCTTGAAGTTCCTCTTGAGTCATGCCGTAATAGTCGCGGAATGCTTGATTTGCCCAAACAATTTTGGATTTGGGGCCTTTGACTAATACCATATCGGCGATCGAATCGAGAATTTGGTGATATTTTTGCTCGCTGTCGCGGAGTTTCTGCTGCGCGGATTCGATTTCTGCTATTTGCCTCTGGGTTTGCAAGTGTAGTTCGGCTTGGTAGATGGCAACTGCTAAATGGTCGCCTACTTGTCTGGCAAATTCGATTTCGTCTTCTTGCCAATCGCGGGGATTGCCGCACTGGTGAATACACAGCAATCCCCACAGGTTTTGCCCTTGCAGTAGGGGTACGACTAAGTTGGCTCGGATTTGAAACCGCTTGAGGATTTTGAGGTGACAAGGGCTCAACCGGGCTTTGTAGATGTCCGTGACTGCTTGAACGTATCCTTTGGTGTATTTGGCTGCAAATTGTTCGCCGAAGCAGTAGTCGCGGACTCTGGTTCCCAAAGATGGGCTGTATTGGGGCAGTACGTCTTCGGAAACTACTTCGCCCTCGTTCAATTCGGATTCGGGAAAGAAGCGGTAGACGGCGACTCGATCGGCATTTAGGAGTTGCCGAACTTCGGTGGCTGTGATTTTGAATATTGTTTCTAAGTCTAGGGATTCACGAATTTTGCTAATAACTCCCATCAGCGCTTGCAGCTTTTTGAACCAGGTTTGAGACTGCGTTTCTCTTTCTAGGTGAGCTAGTTTCTCGCGCAGGTTGCAGACTTCGTGATACAGGTATTCATGAAACATAATGCTTTTTATTTAGTTATTTTGCGTTTTGGTATCGAGGTTGATGGCATCTCAATAGCGCTCTGCAAGTTGAGCCTGGTAACTCAAAAAGGCAAAGAACCTATTCTCCTCCTTCAGCTAGCACTTAGCAGTTACTCACACTGAATTTCCGTATTTTTTCGAGATTTAGAGGTCAATAGACTATCTTAGCTCCCGTATATTTACTGAAAAGGTGGCATAATTTGCTACTTGATTAATTGTCGATTATTGATAATAATGCTAACAAAACTTACACATAAACCCCGTTTATTAACGTAATTAACTCAGGGAAACTCCGAAAGTGGAAACAAGAAACCCGGTTCCATTGCGCGATCGGGAGGAGCGTATCGGGAGCATCTCAATGAAAGCAGGCAAGGTAGAAATTGGAGTTTTGAGGCTCTCTTGCTGCGGGGAAAGAGGAAGAAGGAAGAAGTAAGAAGAAGTGTTTTTACAAATATGAGATGCTCCCAGTGTCTCTGACTAATTTTGACATTTTTTTGGCTCGCCTTCGGTTGCGATTGTCACCTTTTTATTATTACCCCCAAAAGAATAAATTTCGTATAAACTCGCATTTCGCTTTCTACCTCTAAAGTGCAACCGTGTGGTTCTGGCATATAGCAGTTCTCAATCTTGGTGAGGTATACCCTATGCCGACGGAGGCCTATGCCCTATGCCCGCTTATCAAGCGTGCACCTCATGTTACTGAGAAAGGCTATACTATCGCGAATGAGAGATAACCCAAAACCAACTGCTGGTTGGTTTAGTAAAGAAAACATGGAAGATTATTGCTTAAATTTTTAGAGAAATTTCGATGCCATTGCCGCGAAAAAAATTAATTGCTTTTGCGATCTTTTGCTCTATTAATACATTTTTGATATTACAATGTTGGGTTTATTTATCGGTTCTTTGCTACCAATTTTCTGCTTGTGAAATACAGCATAACAAGCATGATTAAAATATTTATCAAAGCGAGGTTTAAATCCTCGAAGCCAACTTACGAAATAGCGATCGCACTGTCATACTCAGTATAAATTATTATATTGAAGCGACGAGCGATCGGCTGCAGCGATCGACGAATTGCTACAAGCTTAAGCTGTTGTGCATTTAAATAGGGTGTGAGAATTTGGTGAAAAGGAACAGGAAACGGGAAACGGGGAACAGACAATATATAATTTAAATACTCGACAGCTTAAGAAGAAGTTTTCAGTATTGCCTTCGCTTCCTCAATATTTTGGGCAACCAATTTGCCAGACTCGATAAAGGATGCTCTTTCAGTATCGCTGAGTTCGAGTTCCACTAATTGTTCGACTCCCTGAGTTCCCAAGCGGCAGGGCACTCCTAAAAATATATCTTGCACACCGTATTCGCCGTGCAAATAAACGCAGCAAGGCAAAAGTCGCGACTGATTAAATAAAATAGATTCTACCATCAAACAGACAGAAGATGCGGGTGCAAAATAAGCACTACCAGTTTTCATCAATTCTACAATTTCTGCGCCGCCGTGGCGAGTCCGCTGTACGAGTCGATCGATCGCCCCAGCATCCATAAGTTGATTGATCGGAATACCGTTGACAGTGGAATAGCGGGGTAAAGGAACCATCAAATCGCCATGAGAACCGATGACAGTTGCATTGACTTGAGCATTTGAAACGCCCAATTCCATGGCAATAAAAGTTTGAAAGCGGGCGGAGTCGAGAACTCCCCCCATCCCCATGACTCGGTGTTTGGGAACATCCGCTGCTTCCCAAGCTAAATAAGTCATGATATCTAGGGGATTTGTGACTGTGATTAAGATTGCTTCGGGAGAATGCTCGATCGTCTGTTTTGTGGCTTCAGTGACAATTCGAGCATTGATTTTTATTAAATCTTCCCGATTAATACCGGGTTTGCGGGGCACTCCGGCGGCAATTACTATGATATTTGAGTTTGCCGTATCAGTATAATCATTAGTACCGACAATTTGGCGATCGTGGCGTTCCACTCCCCTAGCTTCCATCAAATCCAAAGCAACGCCCTGCGGCCAACCCTCCACAATATCTAGCAATACTACATCTGCCAGATTTTTCTCAGCAATTCGCTGGGCTAACGTACTGCCGACTTTGCCTGCACCAATAATTGATACGCGGTTTGATGGAGAATTCATTGGGTTTTAGATTTTAAATTTTAGATTTTAGATTTTAGCAATCAACTTAATTGGGGAAAGGTGCGCGGTGTGCACCCTTCGCTACATTAAGAACAGTGATGTTTAGTTTTGGTGACTTACTGAAAATCTTCGAGTTGGTCTACCCGCAGCCAAATATTCGGGGTGGGAACTTTGCCAAATTTGACGAAGGCATAGTCGCCGCGAACATCCATCACTTCGCCCTTTGTTTCAAATATATAGGAGGAAAAGCGCTGGTCGCTGGCTTGGGCTTCTAGACTGTTTTCCAATTTTTCGCGTACAGCGCGAACTATACTGCCTTTCTTGATTGCCATAACTTGCTTTGTTTAGTTTAAAAAACTATACAAATTTTAATCTAGATTTGGCTGGAAAGTCACTCGGCGATTGAAATCGCTACTAAACAAACGAAGTCCACTCCAAGCTGACTAAGGAATAAAAGAGTGCGATTCGTGGAGTACATCTAAAGTCTAAAATCTAAAGCCTAAAATTCATTGACTGCTTCCTATGTCTGACAAATGGGGCAAAAATGAGTCGATCGCCCTGCTAATTTTATACGTTCGATGGTTGCCGAGCAAGTGCGGCAGGGTTTGCCGGCGCGGTTGTACACCCAAGCGACGCCGCCGTAGTTGCCGTTGACACCTTGGACGTTGAGAAAATTACTAAAAGTAGTGCCACCGGATGCGATCGCCTTCTGTAAAACTTGAATAATAGCTGTATGGATGCGCCCAATTTGCTCTGCGGTCAAATCCGCGCACAGAGTTGTGGGCATCACTCCCGACAAGAACAAAGTTTCGTCTGCGTAAATATTGCCCAAACCAGCTATCAGTGCCTGGTCTAGCAAAGCTGTTTTGATGGGTCGCGCCCGCCTGTGCAGCTTGCGGGCCAAATATTCTGTTGTAAATTCCTCTGAGAACGGTTCGGGGCCTAAGAGTTTCAGACCGATGACAGTGCTCGAAACCTCGGTTTCTGCGGGCACGTACCACATTTGCCCGAAGGTCCGCTGGTCTACAAACCGCAGTTCTTGGTTTCCTTCAAAAAACAGCCGCACTCGCGCGTGTTTTTGCAGGGGTTCGGATCTGTTCACCCACAGCAGTTGTCCCGTCATCCGCAGGTGAACGCCCAACCAGCCGGCTTTTGAAGGCAAAAGGGAGGGGGAGAAAGAAGGCGTTCGGGAAGAGTTTGGAGTTTGGGCAAGAAATTCTCCGACTCTCCCCCTCTCCCCCTCTCCCTCTCTCCCCCTTTCCCTTTCTCCTTCTGGGAATTGAGATAGTTCTGCCAGTAGATATTTGCCGCGTCTGTACCAGCGGGCGATCGACTTTCCTTTGAGTTTCGTCAAAAAATCGGTCGCAGAGATTGAGCGGGCGATCGTGCTGTTTAACAACACGTCGCCGCCCAACATTTCTTGATCGAGGGTTGCTTGATTCAAACCTCGGCAAATAGTTTCAACTTCTGGCAGTTCTGGCACAATTAGCGTTGTTCTGTTCCTTGATTTGGCGAACCTTCGACGCTGCCCGGAACTTCGGCACCGGGTTTGCTGTCGGTTGAAGTTTTCGGCTGCTGGGGGGCTCCTCCGCTGCCGGTTTTCCGGGTTTTTTCCTCGATCGTGGTTTGCTTGCCGCCTGGAGCTGCGGTTGATTTTGCTTTCGCTTTGGGGGCTGCTACTTCCACTAATTCGCTTTGGGCGAAGTTGTTGGTGTTGACGCCGGCATAATTTACTTTGTCAAAGCGAACGATAACTGGGTATTTAATGCCGCTTTGGTCTACCGTAGCAACGGTGCCCACTTCTTGATACCAGTAGGATTCTTTGCGGAGAATCCGAACTGTAGAACCGCGTTGAACCATGAGCTTTGTTTCCTTTGCGATGAATAAACGGATAAAGCCATTTTTTTTACTCTAGTCGATCGCGCGACGCATTTGAAGTCTGCAAGGAAATTTTTACCTGTCGCGCCGTTTTTTGATCTGCTGTTTGTAAAGAAAAGTAAATACTTTGCTAGGGCGATCGCTGGGGTTGCAAAATAAATAAACAGACATTATCCGTCAAATAAAACCCGTGGGAGCGAGTTGAAAACAAACTTTACAAATAGTTGTGAATTGCTACAGTTAAATGTTCTGGGAAATTCTGATAAGTCATGACTGAACTTCACGCCACAGTAATACTCGCGATTAGTGCGGACGGTAAAATTGCAGATGCAGTACGATCGCCCGCGAGATTTGGTTCTGCCAATGACAAAGCCCACCTCGAACAGCAAGTAGCAGAAAGTGACGCGGTTTTGTTCGGCAACGGCACGTTACAGGCTTATGGGACGACGATGAGAGTGATTTCGCCGGAATTGGTCAAACAGAGGGAACTCCAAGGTAAGCCCCCACAACCGGTGCAAATTGTATGTTCGCGATCGTCCCAATTTGACCCAAACTTGCGATTTTTCCAGCAACCGGTGCCTCGGTGGCTGCTGACGGGGCAAGACAGTAGGGAAACGGCATTGCCGTCTCCGTACCCGACAAAAGACAGTAAGTTCGATCGCACATCTGACACCATTCTCAAGAACGGGCAAGATGCCCGTTCCACAAGAGATGAATTTTCTTGTGGAACAGGCATCTTGCCTGTTCATAAAAGGCTTATTGAGAATGGTGCAACATCTCAATTCGATCGAATTATCTATGCAAAAACCGTAGGTGGAGAGATTGATTGGATTGATGCGTTTCAACAGCTAGCAAACTTCGATATCAAACGTTTGGCGATTCTGGGCGGGGGGAAACTCGTAGCGTCTGTGCTAGCTGCAGGCTTGGTAGACGAACTTTGGCTGACGGTGTGCCCGTTAATTTTGGGCGGGGCGGATGCACCGACACCAGTGGAGGGAGAGGGTTTTTTGGCGGATTTAGCGCCGAAATTGGAGCTTTTGGCGGTTAAACAGGTGGGACAAGAGGTATTTTTGCATTATCGGGTTGATCGATAGTCCCGGATTAACTGGTTTAACTGGTTCCCCGGCTCTGCTTGGGAACCCATGTAAGCGAGGCTCTGCCTCGCCAGCCCAAGGAAAATCGAGGCAGAGCCTCTGGATCTGCGTTACCAGGCTCTGCCTGGTAACAAGTGTCGAAGAAGGGAAATTATATTAACTTAAATGAAGTTCGATCGCTCTACGCTCAAATCTCCCTATGCTGAAACAGCCAAAACCTGAATATTCTGTAGCCTGGATTAGCAAAATAGGCGAAATCCCGCAAGCGTCGTGGGATGCCTTGGCGATGCCACTAAAAACTCCTTTTCTCGAATGGGATTGGCTTAACAATCTCGAAGTATCGGGCAGTGCGACAGGTAAAACCGGTTGGTTACCGCATCACTTAACAGTCTGGCGAGACAAACAGTTGATTGCTTGCGCGCCACTTTATGTCAAAAGTCACAGTTACGGCGAATTTGTATTCGATAATCAGTGGGCCGATTTAGCTCAACGTTTGGGTGTTCAATATTATCCCAAATTGATGGGAATGACGCCGTTTACTCCGGCTGAAGGCTATCGGTTTTTGATTGCCGAGGGAGAAGATGAAGACGAATTAACTGGAGTAATGGTAAGCGCGATCGACCATTTTTGTGATCGGCACAATATCTCCGGTTGCAATTTCCTTTACGTCGATCCCGAATGGCGCGAAAGAATGGAACGCCACGGTTTCAGCGCTTGGCTGCACCACAGTTATATTTGGCAAAATCAAGGCTATCAAAATTTTGACAATTATTTAGGCGCATTTAATGCTAACCAGCGCCGCAATATCAAACGCGAACGCAAAGCAGTTGACCAAGCTGGTTTGTTGGTAAAAACGCTGACTGGCGATGAAATTCCCCAAGCCATGTTTGCTCAAATGTATGCTTTTTATGAGAATACTTGCGACAAATTTGGTTGGTGGGGAAGCAAGTATTTGACTAAGCGATTTTTTGAACAGTTGCACCACAATTATCGCGATCGAGTTTTATTTGTAGCCGCCTACGACAAGGAAGATGACAGACAGCCGATGGGTATGTCTTTTTGTTTGTATAAGGGCGATCGGCTGTACGGGCGTTATTGGGGCAGTTTACAGGAAATAGACTGCTTGCACTTCGATGCTTGTTACTATACGCCGATCGAATGGGCGATCGATCGGGGCATCCAAAGCTTCGATCCCGGTGCGGGCGGGCGGCACAAAAAACGGCGCGGCTTTCCAGCTACGCCCAATTATAGTTTGCACCGATTTTATAACAACCGTCTGGCGCAAATTCTCAAGTCTTATATCGGTCAAATCAACGAAAGAGAACAGGAAGAAATTGATGCTGTCAACGAGGATTTACCTTTTACTAAGTTACCTCCTTTGTTACTCGGCGAGTGACAGTTGACTGGGAATTTGGAATTGGAAATTGGGAATTAGTAACAGACCATCGGTGTCAACATAATACTAAAACCCTGTGTATAATCTCTCGTTTGTATCGAAGTTTCTATCCCCCTAAATTCCCCTTATAAAGGGGGAAATTGAATGTTCTTTCCCCTTTATAAATACGAGTTAGAGGAGACGTAAGAATACTATTGTCTCCCCCTTAATAAGGGGGGTTAGGGGGGGTCGAAACTCAACTATAAACGATATTTATTAGGGATTTTAGTCTTAAGTTGACACGAATGGTAACAGTCAACCGTCAACCGTCAACCGTCAACCGTCAACCGTCAACCGTCAACCAATTAACCTAATTTACAAATACTCTCCCATCTTCCTGAATTTCCAGAGATTTTGTATCAGCGGCTACCTCAGTTGTCGCGCCGAAACTGACTTGCAACATTCCCGGCATCGCGGTTGCTTGGGGGCGAACCAGCACCAATCCGCCGTCTGGGCGCTGGTAAGTGAGGGTGATTGGTACTGGGAGGGTTTGAAGCAAAATTTCCGATTGTTCGCCCAGAGTGCGCGGCTGGGTAACGCCTACGATTTGATAATTGATGACAGCATTGGTGGTATTCACCAGTTTAATTACTATCCCGCCTTCAGCAGGCGTAACTCGCGCACTGGGCAGGGGGAAGCGGGGAGGCGCGTCTGTTGGTGTAGAGGGCATCCCGCTGAGGCCCGGACTTGCAGCCGGAGTTGGTTCGCTGACGGGTTCTTCAGTGGCTGCGGGAGTCTCTGCGGGTTGGGAAACGGGTTTTCCTTGTTGGGGCGGGGGGCCGCCGGCTTGGGAAAGTGTTGCGAGACTAACGAGTAAACCTCCGCAGGTGGCTGCTAGCAAGCTGATTTTTTTAAACGGTAGATTGTGGCGAAACATAAATAACTCCTCACAAGTTCGATCGAGGTTTTCCAACAACGTTTATGTTAATCTATGGCGTAAATGAATTTTAATAGCTGGGTTTGGGCGCGAGGTAGGAAGAATAAGGGTTTGAGGGGTAGATTTTTTTTAAACCGCAGAGGGCGCAGAGGGCGCAGAGGAAGAGAGGAAGAGAGGAAGAAGGGAAGTTTTAAAGGCGGAATTGTTCTGATTTGTGGGCGGGGAGGGTGACGGTAACGGCTGTACCTCGATCGACTTGGCTGTCTATGCGGATTTGGCCACGGTGATTTTCGACAATTGCTTTGGCGATGGCTAATCCTAAACCGGAACCGGCGGCGCTGCGGTGGGTGCGGGCGGGATCTGCGCGGTAGAATCGATCGAATAAATGCGGCAGGGCTTCTGTGGAAATTCCGATGCCGGTGTCTGTTACTTTTATTTGCAGCGCTGGATTTAACATCGGCGAATTTCTTTTGTTTTTAGCTGCCACATCCAATTCTACTTGAATTTGACCTCCAGAGGGCGTGTACTGCACGGCGTTGCTGACGATATTGGTAAAAAGTCGGGCTAGTTGATCCCAGTCTCCCAACAGTGTAAAGTTGTCGTCACCGTTGGGCAGATCGACAATTTCCAAAGAAAGAGAGAGATTTTGGGTGGTGGCGATCGCCTGTTGTTCTTCAATTACCTCCATCAGCAAAGCATCGAGAGGAACCTCAATCCACTGCTGCTGCACGATGCCGCTATCTTGTCTGGCTAAAAATAACAAATCGTCAACCAAGCGCCCCAAGCGGCGGGTGAGGCGTTCGATAACTTGTAGCTGTTGATGTTGCTGCGGTTCGATATCTGCTTCCGCCAAAGCTACTTGGACGTTAGTTTGAATAGTGGCGATCGGATTTCTGAGTTCGTGAGAAGCATCAGCAGTAAACTGTTTGAGACGCCCGTAAGACTCCCGCACAGGTTTCATAGCCAATCCCGACAGCAGCCAGCCAATAGCTGCAACGCAAATTAGAGTTAAACTCGCGCCCAAAATCAAATCAAGAATTAATTGGCGGATGGGTTTTGTCACTTCAAACCAAGGATGGCTGACTCGCAAATATCCCAGAACTTGGCGGCCACTTTGTACTCGCTGCGTTACTTGTCTGAGGGAATAGTTCTGATCTGACTGTAACTTATTATTAATTATCCAAACTGTTTCGCCAGTACGGTTAGCGTGAATGGGAATATTCAGCGGTTCCGATAAAGTAGACCACAGCAATTCGCCCGTAGGACTGAACCATTCTAAATCTATGTGGTCGTCTTCTACTGCATCGGTGCTATCTCTAAAACTCGCTTGAATATTAACTTGCAATTTATCTTTATCTGTGGTATTAGGGAAAGTTGGTGGCTCGATAACGAGAGTTCGCTCTATTACTTCTACAACATGATTGAGAGTGTCATCAATGCGATCGATCAAAGTATTGCGGACGTAGAAATAGAAACCAGTGGCGAATACAAGTAACAATACAGCAGTAACGGCTGTGTACCAAATAGCGAGGCGGCGGCGAGTAGCTTGGAACATATTGCGAAGGAAGTTCGGCAACTGATTGTGTAATCTATTCAACAGATTTAACTGATTTAATAACTATAACCTTCTTCTCTTCTTCTCTTCCTTCGTGTCCTAGCGCTTACGCGGTTCGTTTAAAAAAAGCCTTCTTAGCCAATGATCCAAAAAAACTATAACAATATTCCATTATTAATACTTCAGACAGATGTCGAGTTAGCTGTCAGCCTGGTAATCTACTCGCGAAACTTTTTAGGTATAAAGCCTGTGAATAAATTTTTATTTCGAGCCGCGATCGGGCTATTAATGGCATTTTTTGGGGCAATTACCTATTTTACAAACGACGTACAAAATCCGGTAACAGGAGAGAGACAGCGGGTGCAGCTTTCTCCCCGCCAAGAGATAGTTTTGGGATTGCAGGCGCGAGATAAAATGGCCGCCCAGCACGGGGGGCTTTATCCCAACCAGAGTATTCAACAGTATGTCGATCGAGTAGGAGAACGAGTTGTCAACGGTTCGGCCGCTAAACAAGCGGGTTATCCGTTTGAATTCCACCTGCTGCGAGACGCCGAAACTGTCAATGCTTTTGCTTTACCGGGGGGACAAGTCTTCATTACTGCGGGGCTGCTGCGGCGTCTGAATTCCGAGGCTCAGTTGGCTGCTGTACTGGGGCACGAGGCCGGTCACGTGGTGGGCCGACACGCTGCGGAACACTTGGCCAAACAGCAGTTGGGTAGGGCTTTGGTAACGGCGGTTGGGGTGGCTACTAGCGACGATCGCGGGGGCGGGCAGCAGGCAGCATTAATTGCTCAAGCTGTCAATCAAGTGGTCGGTTTGCGGTACGGTAGATCGGATGAACTTGAGAGCGATCGGCTTGGTTTTCGGTTTATGACGGAGGCGGGTTACGATCCTAGAGGTATTGTTGAGGTGATGCAAATCCTAGGTGCCGCTAGGAAGGGCGAAGCGCCGCCGGAGTTTTTGAGTTCTCACCCGAATCCTGAAAACCGAGTTCAAAAGTTGCAAGCATTAATCGCGCAAAATTACCCTAACGGCGTTCCAGCTAATTTGAGGTCTGGACGCGATGAGTTTGCTAAGAATGTGTCGGGCGGTTAGCGATAATTGCATCGGGCTTTACAAAAGTTATTACTAAAGGCGGATCTAAGTTCGGCTTGGAGTTGGCACGATCGACTTAATGAGCGATCGAGCAATTGGAAAGTTGAAAACCATGATTGAATCTTGGATGATTATCGGCGGCGTGACTTTCTTAGTCGCCTTCGGTACTCTGTTTTTTAAACTGCGCGATATTAACTGGGCAGTCAAACTTCAAAGACCGAATTGGATGTTTTTTGAGCCTGCTATTCCGTTAATTTGGACGGTGATTTTTGCTTGCGGGGCCGGCAGCGCTACTTTCGTGTGGGAACAGGAACCCGGTAGTCTCAAAACTTGGCTGCTGATGGCTTTGTACTTGATTTTAGAAATTGTCACAGTTGCTTATATTCCTGCTACTCTCAGAGCCAAAAGTCTCAAAGTAGGGACGATTTTGGGAGGGGCTGGCGAGATTTTGGGAGTTGTGCTGACGTTGGCTGTTTTGCCGATTTCTCAAACCGCCGCTTTGTTACTTTTGCCTTACGCGATTTGGGGTGCGATCGGCACTTATACCACTTGGGAAATGATTCAGTTAAACCCGGAAGCTGCATAAATATTCCCTGTTCTTCGGCGCACCCTACATACTAGAAAGCTCTTCTCTTCCTTCGTGTCCTTAGCGTCTTCGCGGTTCGTTAAAAAAAACATTGTTAATAATGGCACAGCGGTGCTAGCGGGTTAACCCACCCGATAAAGTGAGGAAATCCGCTTAACAGTGTGTGGGTATTTGATGAGAAAATAGATGAATAAAACTGCTTTAAATCAAAGGATGACAGTTATCAATGGCCATTAAAGACCAGCCCCAACCACCTCGTTTTCGCCAAATTAGCAATATTTTGTTATTGCTCTCAAGTTTGTTTTTGCTGGCAAACATCTTTTTACCGAATTTGTTCGGCCCTCAAATTCCGCAAGTACCTTACAGCTTGTTCGTCCATCAAGTACAAGAACAAGATGTAGTCCGAGCTTCGGTAGGTCAAAATGAAATTCGCTACCAACTCAAAGGTGAAGGCGACAAACCCGGTCAAGTGCTGTCAACTACGCCGATTTTTGACCTGGAATTACCTAAACTTTTACAAGAAAAAGGCGTTGAATTTGCGGCAACTCCTCCTTCCAAAAATGGCTGGATCGGCAGTGTTTTAAGCTGGGTAGTTCCGCCGCTGATTTTTGTGGCGATTTTTCAATTTTTCATGAACAGGCAGGGTGGCGGGCCACAGGGCGCGCTCTCGCTGGGCAAAAGCAAAGCTAAGGTCTATGTAGAAGGCGAATCGGCGAAAATTACTTTTGCTGATGTGGCTGGAGTAGAAGAGGCTAAAACTGAATTAGTCGAAGTTGTTGAATTCCTGAAAACTCCTGACAGATTTACGGCAATTGGTGCGAGAATTCCGAAAGGGGTGCTGTTAGTCGGGCCTCCGGGAACTGGCAAAACGCTGTTAGCAAAAGCAGTAGCTGGTGAAGCTGGCGTGCCGTTTTTTAGCATCTCTGGTTCGGAGTTTGTGGAACTGTTTGTAGGTGTTGGTTCTGCAAGAGTTAGAGATTTATTTGAGCAGGCTAAGAAACAGGCTCCTTGTATTATTTTCATTGATGAATTGGACGCGATCGGCAAATCTCGTAGCAGTAACGCTAGCTTCGGTGGGAATGATGAACGCGAACAAACTCTCAATCAATTATTAACTGAAATGGACGGTTTTGCGGCGGGCAATACTACGGTAATTGTGCTGGCTGCAACTAACCGCCCGGAAAGCTTGGATGCTGCTTTGTTGCGCCCTGGTCGTTTCGATCGCCAAGTTTTAGTCGATCGCCCCGACTTATCCGGCCGCGAAGCAATTTTGAACATTCACTCTCAAAAAGTGAAGTTGGGCCCGGATATTGACTTGAAGGCCGTCGCCACTCGTACCCCCGGTTTTTCGGGCGCAGATTTGGCAAATTTGGTCAATGAAGCTGCTTTGTTAGCCGCTCGTAACAAGCGACTAACTGTGGCGCAGGAAGACTTTTTTGAGGCGTTTGAGCGCGTTGTAGCTGGTTTGGAAAAGAAAAGCCGGGTGCTCAATGAAAAAGAGAAAAAGATTGTGGCTTACCACGAAGTCGGACACGCGATGGTTGGTGCTGCACTGACCGGCGGCGGCGAAGTGGCCAAAATATCGATCGTCCCGCGCGGTATGGCAGCATTGGGTTACACGTTGCAAGTACCGACAGAAGACCGTTTCTTGTTGGATGAATCGGAATTGCGCGGTCAGATTGCTACACTGCTTGGAGGGCGATCGGCTGAGGAAGTGGTGTTTGGTAGCATTACTACTGGCGCTTCCAACGACTTGCAAAGGGCGACTGATTTAGCTGAACGGATGGTGACAACTTACGGGATGAGTAAGGTTTTGGGGCCTCTAGCTTACGATCGAGGTCAACAAGCAATGTTCCTCAATGACGGTATGGGAAATGCCCGCCGTGCGGTAAGTGCTCAGACTGCTGAGGCGATCGACCAAGAAGTGAAGGAAATTGTCGAAACTGCACATCAGCAAGCTTTGGATATTCTGAAAGCCAATCGGGAATTGTTGGAAACAATTACGCAGAAACTGTTGGAAACTGAGGTGGTGGAAGGTGATGCACTTCGCGAATTCCTCCGTCAAGTGCGGCCTTTAGATAAGGTTGCGGCTTCAGTTTAATAGCGTTTAATTAAACCGCAGATGAACGCAGATGATTCCAAATCATCTGCGTTTTGCGATCACACTCCACGATAAGCCGACTGAAACAGACAACGGCAAACGGACAAACCCGCGTTTGTGCGATCGCAAGTAATCGTATGAAGGGAGAGCAATCACAGGGTACTCTCCCTGATACTCAAATTTCTTCTTATTACTTTTTCCCTCGTACCACAGCGAGCATTATAAACAAACAGAAACCCGGCTGGTTCAAACAACCGGGTTTATAAATATTGTTGCTGCATTTTCGACGATTAAATTCCGGGTACGTAGGCAATAACTGGAGTACCTTGCTGTTGCTGCTGCGCGATTTCCAAAAGGCGTTGAATCCGCTCCTCTGTCGGCGGGTGAGTGCGGAAAAGTGACTGCAAACCTTTAGTCGAAAAAGGATTCACAATCAGCAGCGGCGACATCGCAGGATTGCCGTGCATCGGAATTTCATGACCCATTTTCTCTAATTTTTGCAGCGCGTTTGCTAAACCGATCGGGTTATTGGTAATTTCAACCGCACCGCTGTCGGCTGCAAATTCCCTCGTCCGAGAAATCGCCAGTTGAATTACGGTTGCGGATAGCGGTGCTAAAATGATTAAAAACAGCAAACCAAATGGATTTGCGCCTTGTCTGCTATCCCGCGTTACCGGGCCGTAAAGCGCTCCAAAAGTCAGTATTCGCCCGACAAATGTAATTGCACCGGCAATTGTCCCTGCAACTGCTTGAGTGAGGGTGTCGCGGTTGCGGATGTGCGTCAGTTCGTGGGCTAAAACGCCTTCCAATTCTTCGCGGGAAAGCAGCTTGATGATGCCTTCAGTAACTGCTATTGTCGCGTGTTCCGGGTCTCTTCCTGTGGCGAATGCGTTGGGAGATTGAGTGGGAACTAGAAATATTTTCGGCACCGGAATTTGGGCTTTTTCGCTCAGCGATGCTACCATATCGTAGAGTTCGGGTGCTTCGCTGCGGGCGATCGGCTGAGCGCGGTAAGCCATTAACGCAGCCGTGTCGGAATAGTACCAAGAGCTAAAACTTGAGAAGGCAGCTAGCGCTAAACCGATGTAAAGTCCTTGCTCATTGCCGATTAAATAATAACTTCCTAAAACGAGAAGGCCGCTTAGGAGTCCTAAGAGAGCGGCTGTTCTGAGTTGATTTGTTCCTAACATGGCGGGTTGAGGGCGATCGCTATTTTGATATTTTTGAGCTTGTAATTAGATTTTCATATTTGCGGGCGATCGCGCCTCTACCTGCCGAAATAACTGCTGCCGCCAATAGTAGTATTTCACTTTTTCAGTAAGAAACAGGGAATGCCTCGGAAGGCTCTCTCGCCTGCTCTCAAGAGGTGGTAGAGTCGCAGGATATGACATTTCCAGCCAGAACCTGGAAACCCGATTAAAAACAAAATAAACGCAGACAATCTTACATTCATCTGCGTTTACCTGCGTTCATCTGCGCTTGAATTCTCCAACCCTAAACCGCTTGCACTTGCTTTTCCTCAACAGCAACAGGTTCTTGATATACAGTTTGAGACTCATTAGCCAAAAAGTCAGCCAATTGAGCTTCAATTTCATCCCGCACAATCTGGCGGTATTCCAGGAAATGCTCGTTGTGAGCACACACAGTCAAATAATGATCCCAAACCGCAGGATTGCGTTTGAGAATGCTGAACAAATGATGCCAAAACTTCCACCGAGTTTTGCGCTTGACTCCTTGCCGCCACACCACAGTTAGCAGTGCTCGCAAGTCTATCCAACTGGGAATTCTTGCAGGTATATTTGCTGTAGGTGCACCCAGCATCAAGAAGTGGCGATAGGTGCGGTCTAAATATTTCTCAGCATCGTACACATCAGAAAATGCCTGAACATATTCCCTCGCGATATCTTCTAGCGGCCGCGTCGGAATGAAGTTCATCAAAGTTGTCTGGTTGAGGTTGCCAGATTTATCGCGCAACCGCCCTTCTTTTGCTAGTCTATGAGACAATGCAGTGTGTGGCAAAGCTTGCAGCATTCCAAAGGTTGTGCTCGGAATTGCTGCTGCTTCGGCAAACTGGACAATCCGTTGACCGGCACCGGGTTTTTCCCCGTCAAATCCTATGATAAATCCGGCCATTACTCGCAAACCTGATTTGGCAATTAACTCTACGGATTCTATCAGAGAGTTGCGGGTATTTTGAAATTTCTTCGTCATTTGCAGGCTTTCTTCGTCGGGAGTTTCAATTCCTAGAAACACTGCATTAAAATTGCAAGCAACCATCATATCCATCAATTCTTGGTCTTGGGCTAAATCGATGGATGCTTCTGTGTTGAAAGTAAACGGAAATTTGTGTTCTTCTTGCCAGACTTTTAAGTCTTTTAGCAATAGTTTGACACTGCGTTTGTTGCCGATAAAGTTGTCGTCTACCATGAACACGCCGCGCCGCCAGCCCAAGTTGTAGAGATAGTCTAATTCGGCTATCAATTGTTGGGGGTTTTTGGTGCGAGGTTTGCGTCCGTAGAGGACGATGATGTCGCAGAATTCGCACTGGAAGGGACAACCGCGCGAAAATTGAATTGACATCGAGTCGTAGGCGTCTAATTCCAGCAAGTCGAAGCGGGGGACTGGCGTTGTGGTAACGTCGGGTTTTACGCCGTCCGATCGATAAATTCCGCTTTTTTCGCCGCGCCCTATTGCTTCGACGAACATCGGCAAGGTGATTTCGCCTTCGTCGAGAATCAGGTAATCTATGCCCGCTGCTTGAGGTTCTTCGGGTACGGAAGTCGGGTAAGGGCCGCCGCAAGCTACGGATTTACCGCGCCGTTTTGCTTCGCGAATGATGTCTAGCAAATCTTCTTTTTGAACAATCATTGCGGAGAGAATAACGAGCTCTGCCCATTCCCATTCTGCTTCGGTGATTTGTCTGATATTGCGATCGACTAACTTAAATTCCCATTCTTGGGGTAAAATAGCTGCTACCGTTACCAAACCCAGCGGTGGCAGCAGCACTTTGCGATCGACTAATTCTAGGATTTTCTCGTAAGACCAAAATGTTTTCGGAAACAGCGGGTAAACTAGAAGAACTCGCATTATATGTTAAACCTCACATCAGTAAACAACTTGCGATCGGGCTGGCGTGTTTGAGAGTTCGATCGACTCTCAAGACTTCATGTTAAGGCTAAAATTACGATCTTGCACTCGATCGAATATCTGGCGAGGGGTGACACCCCCTAAAACCCACAAATAGAGCGCAATTTTTAGCTTGCAGTTCCCTGTTAAAGTTTGCAAATGCTGATATCTTATCCTATTTGACCCTTAATTGACGATAATCGCATTTAAAAAGCATGGGATTAAGGCAAAAAAGAACTTGAAACAGTAAATTAGTCGTTTTGTTCACACGAATCACCATACATTACTCGTTTGGTGCACATTTCTTCTTCCCTCGAACCTCTTCCTTCTTCCTGACATCCGTGACATCCGTGACATCCGTTATATAATCCGTTGCCGAACTTCCCTCTTCCTTCTGGTCTAATTTGAATCTTTGCCGGGAATCCCGCTAGTTCTTAACATATCAGCAATTGTGCCGCAGTAACTCGGCATTCCTATGCTTTCAGGATTCACAAGATTTTGATAGGTAAAATGGCGATAGCTGATGCAAAATCTATCCCAAGCAGCCACCTGAATTCGGAATAGCCAAATAAAGAAATCGGCCAGCCAAGGTGACAGAGTAATCCGAAAAAATATCTTTTTATTCAAATACTGGCAAGCTTGTTCTACCACTTCGTTAGCTGTAATCGCCGGATTTCCTAGCACAAAATGTCGCGGTTCCTCGGAAGCAGGCGGATGTTCAACTAAATAATTAACTACTTTAGCAATATCTGCGCCGTGGATGAAGTGAAAACTGCCATCTGCCTTAAACCAGCGAATCAAACCAATCCATTTAGCGACAAGTGGCAGGCCAGATGACAAGTGAGAAACTGGTTTTTCCGCGTCTCCTCCCAATACTAATGTCGGGTAAAGTGCCGTAATTGGAGGCACATTGGTCAAAGCTGACAAATGCACCATACAGTTGTATTTTGAGCTAATATAATCTGTACCCAGTTCTCCGGCTTCTTTCAGCAAATTGTTGTCTCGACCGAGAATGCTGGCCGTTGAAAAATAAATTACTTGTTGGCAAGTCTGTGGCGAAAGTAGTTGAATTAGCTGGAGAGTTTTCGTTACGTTAACGTCAAAAACTTCTTGACTTCCTCCCCAAGCAGTGGCAGCTAAAATTGCGACATTAATTGTTTGCAAAAGTTCGGCGTGTTGCTCGATATCTCGCATATCGCCTTGTAATATATGGATGCCGGGGCGGGCTGTCCAGTCAAATTTTAATTTTTCTGGGTTGCGAACTAATAAGTAAAGTTCGTGGTTTGTTTCTTGAATCAAAGTTTCGGCCATGTAGTGACCGATACAGCCACTTGCACCCGTCACAAAAATTTTTTTGGAGTTCATTTTGCCGCAGGGGAAGAGGGAGGATTTGACGCTTTTAAGGGCGGTAGGGAAACGGCATTGCCGTATCCCTACAAATATCAGATGCAATTAACCTTACATCTTGCACCATTCTCAAGAACAGGCAAGATGCCTGTTCCACAAAGAATTAATTTCTTGTGGGGTGGGCATCCTGCCCGCCCATAAAAGCCTTATTGAGAATGGTGCAACATCTCAGATTAACCGGATTTGAGCGGATTCTACAATCGAAATCAAATCAAGCAGCAACTGCAAGCAATTTGTCGGCTTGTTTTGCGGTTTCAAAGAAGAAACGCACGTTATCTTCGGGAGTTCCCGGTAACACGCCGTGTCCCAAGTTGAGGATGTGTCCGCGCGGGCCTGCTTTGCGAATTGTATCAAGAATTCGATCGCGAATAAACGGTTGAGAACCAAACAACACGCCCGGATCGAGATTTCCTTGAACGTTCATATTCGGGCCCAAACGCTTGCGCGCGTCGGCCATATCCACTGTCCAATCGACGCTGATGATATCCGCGCCGGATGTTGTCATGCGTTCGAGGAGGCCCGCACTACCGGTGACTAACAAAATTAGCGGTGTGTCGGGATGGGTTTTTTTGACTTGCTCGAATACTTGTTTCTGGTAAGGTAGAGCGAAGGTGTCGTAGTCCTGCGGGGAGAGTTGGCCGGCCCAGGAGTCGAACATTTGCACTACTTGCGCGCCGCAGTCGATTTGATAGCGCACGTAAACGGCGATCGCATCTGCGAATTTTGAGAGCAACTGATGCAGTAAAGTTGGATCGGAAAATGCCATGTTTTTGATGATCGCATAATCTTTAGAACCTTTGCCCTCAACCGCATAGGCCGCCAGCGTCCACGGCGCGCCGACAAAGCCGAGCACGGTGGATTTGTTGCCGACTTCTTCGCGCAGGGATTTGAGGATTGTTTTGATAAACGGCAAGCTTTCTTCCGGGTTCAGCGGTTGCAGGTTGTCGATTTGCTGCTGAGTGCGGATGGGTGAGTGGATAATCGGGCCTTTGCCTTCGGCGATGTCCATGTCAATGCCCAAACCGGGCATGGGGGTGACAATATCGGAAAACAGAATTACGCCGTCGGGTTGAAACGCGCGCCACGGCTGAAGGGAAACTTCGATCGCAACTTCGGGAATTTCGGAACGTTCGCGAAACGAGGGATACTTTTCTCGCAAATCTCGATAAGCCTTCATGTAGCGGCCGGCTTGACGCATCATCCACACGGGCGGGCGGTCTAGGGTTTCGCCGCGGGCTGCCCGCAACAACAAGGGAACTTCATTTAATGCCGACATTTTAACTTTTCTCTACCTTAGATATTTCAATGCCTTTGGTAGCTTACCACTGTGCGATCGTCCTTTTTGACAAAATCGTTGTGTGTACAAATGTGTATTTTGTCATTACCAAAGGAAGTGAGGCGATGCCGACAGATCGACTCGTATATAAAAGACTGGTATAAGTCCTATGTATAGGCTCAGAAACCCGGTTTTTTCGTAGAAACGGGGTTTCTGATTCCGCGCTAGAGTTTGACCTACTTACCTCGTCACACAGACTCCGCCCACCACTACCCGACATTGCTCTCGGCCCGCATCGAATCTACTATCATTCCGCCGCGCCGAGTCTAAATCTCTAGTCCGCGAATTGTAGTAATAATCTCCCGCCGGATACCTTCTATTCGGGACAGCGCAGTAAGTCGAGTCTTGATTTCCATCGTCAAACCTTACTCTCACCATAGAACGTCTCTCGCGACAATCAACAGACCGCAAGTCAAAATCATCTTGCAGAAGCTGTGCTCTGTCATATTGACCGTCATATCGATCGTTATCTCGCCTCGTATACCAATCGTCCCGGGAATTGCGAGATCGTCTGTCGCCTCCATCAATTCCCGAAACTTCCAGCGTGTAGTTACCGCCCCTGGCAGCATCTTTTGCTAACACTAACAGTTTATAATCGCCACTACGGGGAATTTGATAATTAAACGAACGGTCTTGCGTAAAAGCGACTTGTTTGTTGTTCCCGTAAAATAGCACCATGACGGGAGTAAAACCGCGACTTCTATCTGTATCTAAAAACACTTCAATGTTGTCGCCTTCCCTCGCGCTAAATGTGTATTCTTGACCACGCAATTCTTCCGTCGGAGAGCCCGGAACCCACATATTCCGGAAACGGTAAATCGGGGAAGTGCGGCGAATTACTCCGTCTATGCGATCGTTATTACCTATCTGTTCGCCAACCGCACTTGAGGAAATTCCGGTAAGTGCCAATCCCGTAACTAGCACAGCGGCAGCAATACTGTTTAACAAGTTGTGTGTTTTCATATCAACCTCTGGAAAAATTTAAAATCTTTTTGCTTTCTTGGCGCCGACATTTGCATACACAATCCATTTTAAATGTAATTTCTGCCAACCGTGTCAACCTCACGAAACCAGGCTATTTACCGGGTGCAAAATCTCATGTTAAAGTTATAGACGTTGAGCCCTAATCTAAAGTTGCGATCGATCGCCACAAATCAGCAATCCCGATTCAGCGTCGAGACTCGCCATAATTCCCATCGGTAAAGCAGCGTTAACTCCCTCGTGCCCGAAGGGCAAATCTGAAACAATCGGAATATTCAAATCCCCCAGCCGATCGCGCAAAACCTCTTCAATGCTAAAACTGGGAATACTTGGATCAATCTCGCAGCGACTGAAGCGTCCCAAAGCAATGCCCCGCACCCCAGCGAAAGCCCCCGTCATCCGCCACAAAGTCAGCATTCGATCGACCCTGTAAGGAGCCTCGGAAACATCCTCAAATGCGAGAATAACCCCGGTCAAATCCGGTTGATATGGGGTTCCGAGCAAATGAGAAGCCACAGTCAGATTCGCAGGAAACAGCCGCCCGGTGGCTTTTGAGCTGCCCCATCCTTTACCTTGCAAAGATTGTAAGGGACGACCTTCTATGCAGTCAAAAAGTCGATCGACAGACCAATCCGGTTCTGCCCCCAAAGTTGTCAGCATCGGCCCGTGAACGCCCCAAATCCCTAACTTTGCGTGATTCCACAGCAAAGCAGTAATATCTGAAAAGCCGATTAACCATTTCGGCGAATGGGAATCGGGAGTTGGAAATTGGGAATTTTCCGCCTTTCCCACTTTTCCTTTTTCCAAAAGTCGAGTGCTGCCGAAACCGCCACGAACACACAGAATACCGCGACAATCCGGGTCACTGAGGGCATCCGCCAACTGTCGGACGCGGTTTTCATCGGAACCGGCCAAATAGCCCCAGCGATCGTCAAAACCCGGTGTTAATTCAAGTCGATAGCCACGGGACTTCCAAATTTCTACACCCTTTTCAAAATTGGTTGATTCTCGCAAAGTGCCACTAGGGGCAATTACTTTGAGCAAATCTCCTGGTTGCAGAAATTTTAGGTCAGTCATTTGTTATTAGTTATTAGTTATATCGTGTTTGGTGAATCGATCGTAATTCTGTAGAAGCGGGTTTTACAGAAAATTTATGACTAAAACAGACTATCTCGAAAACCCGCCCCCACCCACCCATAAATACAAACCTACATTTTCGGATTCGATGCAAATTTCAGGTTGATTTGGGTTATCGCCTGTGGCGTGGCGGGTTTATCTAGACTGTTAATTATCGTTAGATATTGTCGGTAAAACCTGCCACTACGGGATCTAGTTGATTATTGATTTAGGAGTGAGTTTTTGAGATTATTTGTTAATGATTGCTACGGCAAAGTCAGAATTTCCACCCCAGAATCAGTCACAGCCAGAGTGTGTTCAAATTGAGCCGAAAGCTTTCCATCTTTGGTGATAGAAGTCCAACCATCGGCGAGAATTTCCACTTCCCAAGTACCCTCATTAATCATCGGCTCGATCGTAAAAACCATGCCTTGTCTGAGCTTCTTTCCTGTGCCCCGCTTGCCGTAATGCAAAATTTCCGGTTCAGTGTGAAAGACTCGGTGAATCCCGTGTCCCGCAAAATTTCGCACTACCGAAAAACCTTGTGCTTCAGCGTATTCTTGAATTGCTGCACCGATGTCGCCGGTACGGGCACCCGGTTTGACTTCGGCAATTCCTCTTCTTAAACATTCCTCGGTTACTTCAACTAACTTTTTCGCTACAGGGGAAGGTTTGCCCACAAAAAAAGTTTTGGAAGTATCACCATGATAACCATCAACTAAAGGTGTTACATCAATATTAATAATGTCACCTTCTTTAAGAATTTGTTTGGCATTGGGGATGCCGTGACAGACTACTTCATTGACGCTAGCACACAGAGATTTGGGAAATCCTTTATAGCCTAGCGGAGCGCTTTTTGCTCCGTGTACCAAAGTCCAGCGTTCGGCTTCATCGTTAATTTCTAGAGTGCTTACTCCCGGTTTAACCATCGGTTCGAGATGTAGCAGAAGTTCGGCCGCTAAACGGCCTGCTTGGCGCATTTTTTCGATTTCTCTACTGGATAAAAGCACTAAACGTTCGGTTGCCATAGTTTTTTCTGTTTCCTTTTTTGTGTAGTCAATTAAGAGTTTATTTAACTCAATTTGAGAATAGATTTGAATTGCTGTTCCCTAAACTTGTAAGGTGCGTCAGTCAGCGAATCTTTCTAAAAATTTGCCAGTATTATTACTGACGCACCCTACTAGCAGTGATAGATTTGAACCAGTGTTCACAACGATCGCCCAAAGCTTCCAAAGAATATTCTACCTCTACTTGTCGCCGGCAAGCGCTGCGGTCAATTTTGTCTAAGCGGGCGATCGCACCTACCAAGCCATTTACGCTATCAGGAGCCACTAAAAAGCCCGTCAGCCCGTCTCGAACAATTTCCGCCGGCCCCCCGCGCTCGTAAGCAATCACAGGCACACCGCACGCTAAAGCCTCGATCGCGACATTTCCGAAAGCTTCCACCCAGCGCGGTGTCATCAACAATGCTCGGCACTGACGGACTTGCTCTTGCATTTGAGTTGTTGTCAGAAACCCTAAATATTCTACCGGAGCATCCGGGTAATCTGCACAAATTTTTTGCCAATAATCCTCATCTTGCATTTTGCCCATAATTTTCAGGGGAATGCCTGTAATTTTCGCTGCTGCTACTGCATCTTCTAAGCCTTTTTCCGGGGCGATGCGGCCTAGCCAAGCTAATTTAGACTGCGGTTTGTCGCAAAATTTGTACAGGGATAAATCTATTCCATTTCCCAACAACTGACATTCATCGGCAAAGGCGAATGTTTTGGCTTGAGAAGCGGTGTGAACTCCGATCGTACCAGGAAACTGGACGGCGGTTTGTCCGGCGATGCGATCGAGGGCGGCGGAAAGGGATCCCATGCTGATCAAATGTGCGATCGGAGTCCTAAAAAATGGTGTCAAATAAAACGGTAGCCAATCGTAGGCAAAATTAACAATGACATCCCATTCATCCTGAACTTGGCGAGCATATTCCCACATATTCGCCAGCACAGAATCGGCGGGCATCACAATAGGATCCTTGTAATCTTGTGTTTGGGCGGTTACTTGCAAATCACCCGTTATTTCGATTACCGGAATTGATTCTAAAATTGAACCTATCGGTGCTACAACTGCTATTTTATGACCGCGCCTCTGTAATTCTTTAGCGATGTTAAGGACTGTAAGTTCGACTCCGCCACCCAACCCCGAACCGAGTTTACCGACCGAAGTTGACAGGAACAATAGTTTTAAAGTGTCATTAGTCATTAGTCATTAGTCATTAATCAGCATTCACTAATTTTAACATAATCTAAATTATCAATTTACCATTTCAAATCTCAAGTTCAAATTATTTGATGAAAATTGCTACATTTATTAATCCATCCCAGAACGCGGACGGATGCGATTCAACTGATTGATTGCCCAGCGAGCAGTTTCCTGAACTTCTGGATCTGGATCGTCCGTCGCACGGTGCAACAAGTAACTGATTTGATTCACCAATTCGTAAATCCGCGTCAAGTCGCGAATTGCATTTTTACGCACTTCGGGATTTTCATTTTGCAGCGAAATTGACCACGCATTATTCATGGGTTTGAGGGTGCGAATGCCAATTTCCGAGAGACTTGCCAAAATTAAACTGTACTGCTTGGAGTCGGAATTTGCTAGCAAATCGAGCAACGGCTCAACTGCTCTGGAATCTCCCCGCTGGCCTAGTTCCCAAATTGCTTTGCCCCTCTTTGCGGGATTTAGCTGCTGCAAATCTTCAATCAGTGCTTCAATAATATCGACTTTAGGTCTACCATCCGTTTCGGGAAGGGCAATACCTTTCTTCTTAGCTAGGGAATCGGTTTGATTAGTTGTTTCGGGAATGTTGAAACCTGTGTTACTGTATCCGTTGCTGTGAGTTTCCAAGGGCGAGGTGTCGGAATTAATTCGATCGCCCTCGACTGCTGCATCCTGGGATTCTGGTTCCCCGGATTCCATATTTAACGGAAAAGGTCGATCGCTGTTCTCGATACTGTTGTCTTTTGGCAAATCCAAAGGGTAGGGCAAGGCTGACAGCGGTTTTGACAGCCCAAAAGAAGTCTTGTGCTGTGTAATTGCGTGCGAGTTTGTAGGAGAATCGGGATTATTAGTAAATTGAGAGTTTCTTGGGTTGTGGCGCTCAAATCTTCCCCGTCTTCGCTTAGAATAATTTGACTCGTCACTACTAACTAATTTGAGCATGATAAATACTGCCGCTGCCGTGACGACAACTGCTGCCAAACCCAACATTAAGAACCCCCGCTGACGAGACAAAATGACGATCAAATTGGATACCGATTTCGGGATCTTAGAATTAGATTTGGACGTTTTGGAAGGCTGAGATTTGTTTTTATCGGGCGCTGGAGACGGTTTTGGAGGCTTGGAATCCTGGCGATCGTCTGGGGGAGAGTTCGCCTGAGCAATTTCTTGGGAAACAGCACGCGCAGAGGCATTGAGTACCTGTTGCCCTCCGTCGGCACTTGGACTGAACGCAGCGCCCAGACAGGCAATGCAGGTGAACAAACATACAGAGGAGCGGTAATGCGCCATAAGACTCAATCCGGGTTTTGAGAGGCAACGCCGCATGACGAGCTTTAGTTTAACCTTGAGTTAGCTCGATCCTAGCTGCTATGGGCTTAACTAACTCACAAATACCACCAGACTAGCGAAAAACCCTGGTTTGAGAGGGCACCGAGCCAGATATTATAAGCACAATTGTGTCATTGAGGTGCAACTCCTTTAAATAATTAGTTTAATTAGTTTAAAACGAACAACTACATTGGCGGCCACGACTTTAGCAGCGGCATCCCGAAAGTTGATTGCAGCTAATCTCACCTACGTGCAGTGTGCAATGCAGGCCCCGCAGCCCAGCACTGCGGGGGCGTTAGCAGACGATTGTGGCTAGCCGTCGATTTCTCACCAATAGCGTGACATGACCAAGAGTTTAACAAGCTTCCGAGCCTGCGGGTCGATCGTTTTTGTGTGAATTTGGGCCCAAGTGGGACAGGGGGATTGGCACTGATAACGAGAAAGCCGGTTTTTTCGTTAATTCTTCGCTGCTCAACTGCATATTTTCCGTACATTCCAGGACACACTGTCGACGCTCACAAACCAGTTTTATTTACCAAAAATGCTGTAAGAAAGAGAGCGCTGATTTGACCGATGTTAATTTGCAGGGGGCAATTATGCCGGATAGAAGTGTTTGGGCGATCGACTAAGATAACCGTTAGGAAATATTGTATTCAGCTAGCAAGCGCCAAAAATCATACTATCTTGTAAAAGTAGGGCCGGATTTAGTTAGGAGCTATAGTGAGAGCGAGTAGACCCTTTCACGCAGGCGTCCTCTGTCAACGTTCTGTTTATTTGTACCCACTTACTTAAGTTAAATCAATCGGTATTTAATGCTGTATCGCCAAATTTGATATAAGATCGAGCTAAATTTCTAGTGTGAGAGAGTAGAGGCATTTGTGAGCCAACAAGATATTTTAAATTTAGCAAAAGAAGGCGATGCCAGGGCGATCGCATTTCTGATCAGCCAAGCACTCCAAAGCTTCGGTGTCACGGCTAAAGCCAGCCGGGAAAATGACACCCTGCACCTGCTGCTGGAAGCAGAACATTTACCCGCAGAAGAAGCCTGTCTCCGAGTCGCAGTCAAAGGGTTGCAGCGGCTGCAACCAAATAACCTTTACTCAGTGACAGTTTACGGGCGGCGCGACGGCGATCAATTGCCCGCTTGGACTCAGACAGTAGAATTAAAAAAACGCTTGACTTCCGTACCCGTGAGTCCATTAGTTGCCGTGAATGCAGCAGTAGCTGCGAGTGCAGCAGTAGCAGCTAGTGTAGCCGCTTCTCCCATTCCTGTGACTTTGCCCAAGCTAGAAAAAACTCAAAATGTCACAACGGCGCTCCCTCAAACACCAGAAAAATCTCCGCCCCAACCCCCTCAAATCCCAACTCCAAAACCCCCAAACCAAAGGCAGCAAAAGCCATCGCCGCAGCCAGCATTAGCCCGCACTAAAACTAAAAAATCTGGGCTGTCACTCGCTGCTCTGAGTCTCATTCTCGTGCCGATATCCGGCTTGGTTCTGGCTTCTCAACTTTACAAATCCTCAACCACCGCTACTAATAACCCTCTAACGTCAAAGCCTGCGGTACAAGAAGTGAGCTCGACCCCCGCAGCCAAACCCCTGCCCGCTCCAAAATCGCCCTCTCCGGCTGCCAAAAAACCTGCCATTGTGCCCGCAACTGTCAGCATCAAAGCAGTGGGTGACATGATCCCCGGCACCAATTATCCCTACAACAAACTGCCGGCAAAAAAAGAGATGTTATTGGAGTCGGTAAAACCGTACCTCAAAGGAGCTGATATTCTGTTTGGCAATTTTGAAAGCACGATGACCGATTATCCTTACAGTTCCAAAGCAGGCGGCGGACGAATGCTGTTTGCCTTTCGGACGCCTCCGAGTTATGCCAAAATTTTCAAAGATGTTGGTTTTGATATTTTAAATGTTGCCAACAATCACTCTTACGATTTTAACGAGCAAGGATTTAAGGACACGATTAAAAACATCGACAGCAACGGCATGAAGGCTGTTGGTAAAAGAGATCAAATTGTGTATCAAAATGTCAAGGGCGTGAATTTTGCATTTATCGGTTTCAGTAACTACGGCGAAGTTCACAATTCTTTGCTGGAACTGAAAGCGGGATCAGAAGTTGTCAAAAAAGCCAAGGAAAAGGCTGATATTGTAGTGATATCAGTTCATGCTGGAGCTGAAGGAACGGGAGCTATCAATGTGAGAAATAAAACTGAGTTCTTTTACGGAGAAAACCGGGGAAATATGGTTTTGTTTTCGCGGACGATGATTGATGCGGGAGCCGATTTGATTTTGGGCCATGGCCCGCACGTTCCGCGAGCAATGGAACTTTATAAAGGTAAATTGATTGCTTACTCTCTGGGAAATTTTTTGGGTTATCGCACTTTGTCTACAGCAGGAACACTCGGTCAATCTCTAATTTTAGATGTGAAAATGACTCCGCAAGGGGATTTTGTTTCTGGTAAGATTATCCCCGTCCAACTTGACGGGCGAGGTGTTCCGGCTGTTGATAACAAATTTAGAACTGTGGGGTTGATTAACCGTTTGACAAAGAGCGATTTTCCCAGGACAGATTTGAAAATTGATGACAAGGGGATAATTTCCAAGAAATAATCGGGGCAATTATTTACCGAAGAAGTGCCTTATGACTCAATACGGTTCAGTTAGCGCTTTCAGACGAATTTCATTTCATGCATTTATCAGAGTTCCAGATTTGTGAAAGGAAATCAGATTATTCTTATCTGAACCGTATTGAGACCAAGATGAGCGTCAAAATAGCTCAGACAGAGTTCAAGGATTGGCTGAATTATGTGCAAATCTTTTTCTAAGAATCAACTTCGACAATTGTTAATCATTTTGAAGGGATTTGTAATTACTTTCTTAATCGCACAACAAGTGGAGTGATCTCAGGAATAAATAATCGAATTAAGTTAATTATGCGACAAGGATATGGTTTTTCAAACTTTGATAATTTTCTAGAAGCGTATTAGTTTGCTTTTCTAATTAGATAAAAATCTCACCGCAAGTTCATGAGAATCCGCTAATCTAGTGATAACTTTATCTAACAAAATAAGCAAGCTAATAGTTTTTCCAAGCATGAACGCTTCTATCTGTCCGCATGGATGTAGTCCACAAAGTAAAATTTCGGACGAAGCCAGAATCTCAGCCAAGCGTAAGCTCCTAGACCTAATAGTGCTGTCACAATTAAGGGTAAACCCAGAGTCAGTTGCAATCTATCGGGAAGGAGAGCAACAGCGGAAACAATAATAGCAAAGTAGATTAAAAGCACTGCTTGCAAGCGTTGCACAATCAAAAGTGCTTCTCGACAGCTACGACAATGTTGGGTGTGTTGTTTGTAGCGATCGAGGGTTTGTTCGCGATCGCTATTGATATTCCGTGTTGGTGGAACATTGATTCCAACTTCGCTCCAAGGTAGTTGTCCGTGACAATAGCGATCGAACCAATTCCTAAACTCTATTACTAAACGGTCTGCACTTGTACGTAGCTTATAGGCAGTTTTCCAGCTTTGGGTAGATTGTGTTTGTTGGAGAAAATATTCTTGCTGCTGTAGAAGAACCATATCTCCATCAAGAAGCAGATTGCGATTGCTGATGTGATCCCACCAACGGGGTGTGAGATGATGGAGTGTTTTGCCAAAGTTACGGGTAAAAGAAGCGACAATTCTGGACTTACCTGGAGATACAGGTATACAGTAGGTGATAAGTCCAAACTGTTTGCTGCCATCGTTAAAACTGAACGCATACTCCAAGCGACAAGGTGGTTCAAAAGTGATTGTTCTTTGTACATCTGTTCCTATAGTTGCTTCAATCAAATTGGGTGTTGATTGCACAATTTTGATCGGGATCGGTCTTGCTTGTTTGCGATCGCCCTGCACGCCGTGATGAGAAAAAGGAACATGACTCGGATCTGCCAGATTTTCCACAAGAGTTTGCCAGTCATATTCTAAATCTCGTACAAAAGAAGACCAAACAAAGCCTTTAGTTGCATCTATTTGCGGTGATAAAGGTAAGGGTGTATTTGCAGCTTGTTCGCTTGATTTTGCATCTGGCCAAATCCAGAGTAAATCCTGTTGCTGACGAACTGGTAGTGCTACAGCACACAGATTTTCTGTAACCGTTCAGGGGGTGCGCCTGAAGCGCACCACCCCAAGAGGAGTTTAAGCATCAATATGTTTGAGAGCTAACA
>NZ_JAUBQQ010000034.1:0-16650 GCF_036701335.1 Microcoleus sp. Pol12B5
CAGTTCTTGTTTTCTTGACCCGATCTTAGATTCTTCGGATTCCTTTTGTCAAGCATGATTGAGACGCTCTTACCCTGGCACCCGTGGCGATCGCCCAACAGCAAATTGCTCAAGAAAAAGCCAAGGGTGAAGCAGCTTTTGCAGCGTTGAAAAAAGAACGATTAGTTTCGATTCAGAGTCGCGCTGACATCGAAAATCAAATCAATCGCGATCGCCAAGAGTTCAAACAAATTGATACCGAACTTGCAAAAAATGTCGTTCGTTCTCCCGTAGACGGCACCATTCTAAAACTAAATCTACGAAATCCCGGACAAACTGCACAACTCGGTGCAGCAATCGCTCAAATTGCTCCCGCTAATGCTGCGATTGTCGTCAAAGCTCGGGTCGCCGCTCCCGATATTGGTAAAATAGCGATCGGTCAAACATCTATCCTGCGGATTTCTGCCTATCCCTATCCCGACTACGGCGTACTAGAAGCGAAAGTTAGTGCGATCGCACCCGATGCCATTGCTGGTGAAAATAACAGTCCGCCTTACTATGAAGTGACTGTTATGCCCCAAAGAACTTATTTAGTCAAGCGCGATCGGGCTATTAGTCAATCTGCTGATCAACAGTGCTGTCAGTATCATATTCAAGCCGGAATGGAAGTTACAGCCGACATTATTTCTCGCCAAGAAACCGTACTTACATTTATTTTCCGAAAAACCAGGATGCTCGCTGATGTTTAACCAACTTTACCATCACCCATTAGTATATTTGATGATGTAATTCGCCCTGACGTTCTTAGGGCGAGTTTTTGTACTGGTAGGCACGGCATCTTTACCTATCTTCAAGTTGGCCGATTCACCAGTCAAATCAGGTATGAAAAGAAAACGCAACCTGGAGCAACGCGCTCAGCATTGCCGAAGCAGCGCCATCACCTAGCAATATTGCTGCCCTTGCTGTTGCAGGATTAGGCTTGTTTCTCTTCAAGATTAATAAACAGCTAGGTTTTTTTACAGGGCTAGGTGTTGAAAGCGATCGCATTTTTTCCATAAGTGCGATCGTCTCCCCTGTATAAATTTATCTTTGGCGAATTTAATAGTAAAATTTTGTCCTGACCGAAAACAACCAGGGTACAAGCCCCCGGATAAATCCCTGGGGTCGCTTTCTTCAATCTAAAATCTAAAATCTAAAATCTAAAATCTAAAATCGATTGACTGTCACTTTCTTTTTCGCCACTAATCTCTACAATAGCCTCTACTTGGATTAACACAAAAATAAAATTTCTGCAAGTCACTCGATTATGCGACTGGTAACTAACAGCTAGTGACTGTTATTGTTAGTGATTACTTAAGAAAAGCAATTTAAATCAGGGACTGTCAAAAAAATTCAGAGTGCATTTCTACAGTTGTAGACCTGAACAAGAGTGAAATGAGCTAGATACCCCCACCGCAAGGGTATCTGGTTTCGTCATTCTCACCCTGTATGCCAATGGAGATATTTCCCATGAATTCACAGACACCAAAACGTCAGCGCGCAGTTATGTTGACATCTGAAGGTATTGATAAATTCCCAGCAGCAAAAGCTGAGGCAAAAAGTTACGAAAATTGCTACCAAAATTATACTCTCGAAGTTTTAGGCGATCGCACTAACACAGAGTCAGATAATTTCATTAAGGTATTAGTCAAGCAAATCTTGGATCGGGTAGGGGCGATAGTTGTGGAGATTGCAGGGCAGGTGCAATTCATGACTCAACGCGCCGAACAACTGTTGAACCAGTATTTTTTATCCCGCGCCCCGCACTCATTGCCAGAACTATTACAACATTGGTTCAACCAACAGATATCGCGACTTACATTCAACGGCGATATTCCATCTAGCTGTTTACCATTGTACATTCAGCAAGCCGGAAAACAGTTGAGCGTCCGTCTGGTTCCCGATCCCATTGGAGAGCAATATCTCTTGTTGTTAGAGGAACAAGAACTGCAGGGATTATCTATTTGTGGTCTGACATTGTTAGGACTTACCCAACGGGAGGCAGAGGTTCTCTTCTGGATTGCCAAAGATAAAAGTAATGCCCAAATTGCTAAAATTCTTGGTTGCCGTGAAGGAACAGTCCGAAAACATCTGGAGCATCTTTACGGGAAACTAAGCGTACAAACCCGGACGGCTGCTGTGATGGTTGCTCTGGAAAAATTGGGGTTGTTCAGCGGGGAATTTGTTGCGATATCTTCATAATCCTATACGCGGATCGTCGTATTGTTGCCCAACTTTATGTAGAAGAATATGAGATCAAACGCTACACGGAGCCTGTAACCTGTGCCAAACAAAAATCCACTACGGAGGTAAAAATGGAAACCAATAATGTAGACGCAACGGTCGATTTTGTCGATTTCGGTGTTCATAAACAGGATGGGGCTGCTCGCGAAGGTCAATCAGATGCTAAACCGGGCATCGAAAATGAAACAGTGCTTCACACGCTACGCGCATCATCAATCTTCTCTGTGGAAAACAAAGAAGTTTTACCTCAAAAAAGCCAAGAAGATGCAACAGTCGATTTTGTTGATGTCGCTGCCCTGAAACAAGATTCGACAGCTCGCGAAGGGCAATCAGATGCTAAACCGGGCATCGAAAATCAAACATTGCTTCACACCCTACGTGCATCATCAATGTTCTCTGTGGAAAACAAAGAAGTTTTACCTGAATTTACCCGTTCCAACACAGGGAAATAGAACCGTATTCATTGGCAATTACTCATTGTAAGAGGTGGAATATGCTCACAATTTGCAACAAATATACATCTGGTGTTTGGGTAGCTATTATGTACTATCGTCCCAACTGCCCAGATGGTGGGGATTGGGCAAAAAAAGGTTGGTGGCGGCTCAATCCTGGCGAATGCAAAGTGGTATATGGGGGTAGTTTGCGTAGTCTAAATCGCTACTACTGCTACTATGCCGAGGCTGATAACGGAGCAAATTGGTCAGGGCCTTACGTAAGGCCTGTCCCTCCACAAGCATTTGACTGGTGTGAGTGGACAAGCAGCACGCAGGCAACTAATGTAGGCTTCCGGTTGCTTGATATTAACAGTTACGACAATTTTACGCTGAATTTGACAGCATAAATCTCAGTGGCGTTGTCAAGTTAAATTTTTATTCTAAATTTAACTTGACAAATCTATCCAAGTAGACCTCTCCAATAATCATTATGGAACAGGCATCCTGCCTGTTCAAGACTGCCTTTTCGGGAGAAGTTTAATAGGACTCGTAACAGTTACGTAAGTTGTTGCAATATCTTCATAATCCTCTACGCGGATCGTCGTATTGCTTGCCAAATTAATTTGGATAATTATGAGATAGAAAGCAGTTATTCAGCTTCGGCATATAGTGAGAAACTACTTGCCATTAACGTTAAATAACAAGGAAACAAACTATGTCTTCTAGCACAGAAATTTTTGTATCGAATTCTCAGCTAGAGCTTCCCACAATTCAGGAAAGCCAAGAGGCTAACCTTGAAGATGTGCGTCAACTGGGCGCGCCTCAAGATGGAGCTTCGCCCGCAATATTGTTTGGTAATGGCTACGCTTATCGCCATGACTGGGGATTCAAGAAAGGACAGCACATCTTGCCTCTTAATTGGGGCTTGATCACACCTAACTCTCTCGTCTTCGTTGCGATCGGCGAAGGTGTTTCTCCAAATACCACGGCTGGAAAGAAGATCGGTGAGGCTCGATATACTCTCCATAACGTTTCCCCACAAAATGGTGTAGTCAAGATTTGGGTCAACATCGAGTGGGAACACAGCCTGATTCGGCTCTATGCTGATTATTTCGTATTCAACCCTTAGAAGCATGGATTAAATACAGGGCTGTTTCTTGACAAGTCACAGCCTGGGAATTCCATAAATCTATTTGCCAACTCAACGCATTATCTAACACTGAATTAGAGGTATTTTATGTCTGAACAACCGAGTTTTTCCATCCCAGAAACTGCTCAAGCCGATGAAACAACAGGGCGTTACATTATTACTTTCCGCGAAGATGCAGTGATAGAAGGATTAGACCTCCTGAGCGACCAAACTGGCATCAGAGGCCTGGCAAATGCTGCCGATTTCCCCGACTCTGCTCTAGACTTGAGCCAAATTGCAGCAGCAGGGGGAGCGGTGTTTCCTACTCTCGGCGTTGCCGTTGTTTCCTTAGACGAAGGGGCTTTCAGCAGCATTATGACCTCAGCGGGAGAGGATTCGGCTATTCTGGCGATCGAGCCGGAGAGCACCTTCTACGCGATTGGCGATGGGTTGTCGGCAGACTACCTGCGGGGCTATCGCGATGCGGTGGATAACCTGTACGAGAAAGCCACTAATACAGAGGTAGCAGACATCCAGAAACAAGAATGTTTTGCTGATGATACCGAGTTTACTTGGGGTCTGAAGGCAACGAAGGCGATGAAGTCTCTGTTGACTGGTAATGGAATCAAAGTTGCGGTGCTGGATACGGGGATGGATCTATTACATCCCGACTTCGCAGGTCGATCGATCGTATCGCAATCCTTCGTACCAGGGGAGGACGTACAAGATGGCAACAGTCATGGTACCCACTGCATCGGGACAGCCTGCGGGTTCAAGGATCTTAACGGCCGCAGGTACGGGATCGCTCACAAATCGACCATTTATGTCGGTAAAGTGTTGAGCAATGCCGGTAGTGGCGCTGGTGCCTGGATTCTGGCTGGGATGGAATGGGCGATCGTCAATGGGTGTCAAGTGATCTCGATGTCTTTAGGAAACACCACTCGAACACCGTCTCCTGCTTACGAAACTGTCGGCCGCCGAGCACTGCAAAATGGGTGTCTGATCGTGGCAGCCGCAGGCAATAACGGACGAACCGGAGGAACCGTCGGACAACCAGCCAATAGCCCGTCGATTATGGCTGTTGCAGCGATCGATAACTGCGTCCAAGTGGCTGACTTCTCGGCTACCTCTGAGCTAATTCAAGGAACTAAAGTCGATATCGCCGCTCCAGGGGTGAAAGTATACTCATCAGTGCCTATGAATAAAGGGCGTTATGCTGCTTACAATGGCACTAGCATGGCTACACCTCACGTAGCTGGCATCGCGGCCCTGTATGCCGAATCGACTGGTAAACGAGGTGCTGAACTTTGGCAATTGCTGACTGCTTATGCTATGGCACTACCATTACCATGTACTCGTGTCGGAAGTGGCTTAGTAGAAGCTCCGTAATGAAGAATATCCAAATCCCCGCAGGCTTAAAGTGCTGCGGGGATTTAACAGAAGACAATTTACAATACCGCAATGGATTTGCTCCAAAGGATGCTAAATATGTCTGACGAACAAGTACAGCGCATCATAGTGACTGTTGACGACCAAAACATATCGGTAATTCAATCGGTTGTCACTGCCTTAGAATCGGCGGGAATGAAAGTGGAGCAGGTGCTAGCTATTACTGGCATCATTACTGGAGAAGTTTCTCAATCGAAGCTAGAAGGACTAAAGAGCGTACCGGGCGTGGCTAGTGTCGAGATCGATCGAGAAATGCAGGCAATTTAAACTAATCAATCATTTAGGGGTTAGTAGATCGAGTTTTGCTAACCCCAAATAGCGAATGCCTTCCGGTGTCACATCAAAGCGACAGGGCAAAATCTCTACACCTTCACTAATCGCCTGTCTGAACAATTCTCCGTAAAGGCGATCGGCACTATCCCCCGGAGCAAAATCCGTACAATCCCCGCGATTAATAAAATACAGCATTACAGCCCTCGAACCCTGCCGCACCACTTCTATCAATTCTCTCAAATGCTTTTGTCCCCTCTCCGTCACTGTATCGGGAAATAAAGCTAACTCCTCTTTTACCCAAGTTGTATTTTTTACTTCCAGAAAAATCGGTTTTTCCTCACCAGTTAGCCAAAAATCCACTCTACTTTTTTTATCAGTGCCGTAAACAACCTCCGGTTGAATTAAACTGTAATTGCCCAACTCTGGAAACAATTTCAATTCCAAAGCTAATTTAACTACTCGATTTGGTAGCCCAGTATTAACTCCCACCCAAGTTGGCACAGTGTCGCAAACTTTAATTAATTCCCAAGTATAAGCTAACTTGCGTTTGGGATTGTCGCTGGGAGATACTAGCACTGGATTGCCCGGAATGTAAACACCAGTCATCGGGCCAGTATTCGGACAATGCGCGGTGATTATTTCTCCCGAATCTAGTTCAATTTCCGCAAAAAATCGCTTGTAACGTTTGATGAGAATTCCGGGTAAGAGAGGAGGATATTTGTAAATTAAGCCTGTCATTCGATTTTAGATTGTAGATTGTAAATTGTAGATTTTAGATTTTAGATTCTCGATTGTAGATTTTAGATTCTCGATTGTAGATTGTAGATTGTACCTATAACCGAATACCTGGGTTCGCACTTTTTAAATAAGTCTGGGAGCTAACACAATCGATCATACGTTATCAACTATTATGTTATTTATCTGCTTTTCTCAACTCATTTGTTTCATCATTTTTAGAGGGTAGATTGTATATTGTAGATTTTAGATTGACGCATCATAGCACGAAACGGCGGTTTGTAGTTAGGACGCATAGTCCCGATCAATTATTGAATTGCCGCAAGTCAGTAATATCGATAAAATTGGTATCAGCGCAATTCCCCCTAGAAGTTTTATGAGTTCATGATATGATTCTCCCGATTCGCGATTAAAATAAGTGAATCCTTTTAGCACTAGCGTTTGTAACCATTTGTGTCCCAATTACAGAAGCCCTCTCGTTCCCTCGCAGGGATTGCCGGCATTGTCGCAGTCGCCACTCTAATTAGCAAAGTCTTTGGATTGGTGCGCCAAATTGCGATCGCCGCAGCCTTTGGAGTCGGTGTCGCCGTCGATGCCTACAACTACGCCTACGTCATCCCTGGTTTCTTATTTATTTTGCTGGGAGGGATTAATGGGCCATTTCACAGCGCCATAGTAAGTGTTTTAGCTCGCCGGGATAAAAAAGAAGCAGCACCCTTAGTCGAGACTATCACCACCTTAGTCGGGGGCATATTGCTGTTGGTAACAGTCGCTTTAATTATTTTTGCAGATCCGGCGATCGATTTGGTGGCACCGGGATTAAATAGGACAACAGAAGGTTTACAAATCAAAGCAATCGCCGTCCAGCAATTTCGGATTATGGCGCCGATGGCGTTACTTTCAGGCTTGATCGGCATTGGTTTCGGCACTCTCAACGCTGCCGATATGTACTGGTTGCCTTCGATTAGTCCTTTATTTTCTAGCGTTGCACTTGTCGGCGGTTTAGGGATTCTCGCACTGCAACTCGGAGACAAAATTATTCAACCAGAATACGCACTAATTGGCGGCTTAGTGTTAGCTTGGGGAACTTTAGCGGGCGCAGTTTTGCAGTGGCTGGTGCAACTGGTGGCGCAGTGGCGCGCCGGCTTGGGAACATTGCGCTTGCGGTTTAATTTTAAACGGCCGGGAGTACAAGAAGTAATTAAGGTGATGGTTCCTGCGACCTTATCATCAGGAATGCTGCAAATTAATGTCTATACTGACCTCTTTTTCGCATCCTACATCCCTCAAGCTGCCTCTGCGTTAGGTTACAGTGGCTTGTTAGTTATGACGCCTTTAGGGATCATTTCTAATGTAATTTTAGTGCCATTTCTACCCATATTTTCTCGCCTCACCGATCCGAGAGATTGGCCGGAATTAAAAGCTCGAATTCGTCAATCTTTAATTTTGACTGCCCTTACGATGCTGCCTCTGAGCGCTTTAATGGTAACACTTGCCGGGCCGATCGTCCGCGTGGTTTACGAACGCTATGCTTTTGATCGGGAGGCTTCGCTGTTTGTCACGCCGATATTGATGGCTTACAGTATTGGAATGTTTGTGTATTTGGGACGCGACGTTTTGGTACGGGTATTTTACGCTTTGGGAGACGGGGAAACGCCTTTCCGCATCAGTATTATCAATATCTTTTTGAACGGACTGCTAGATTATTTGTTAGTTGGAGCTTTTGGCGCGCCCGGATTAGTTTTGGCGACGGTGGGAGTGAATCTTGTTTCGATGATTATGCTTTTGTACTTATTAGATAAAAAGCTGGGCGGCCTACCTTGGGGAGAGTGGAGTTTACCTTTCCTGGGGTTAACTTCTGGCAGTTGTTTAACCGCTTTCGTGACGTTGGCTACTCTGCAAGGCTGTCAAAGAGTTTTGGGTACTGAAGGTTTGGTAATTCAATTAGTGCAGTTGAGTGTGGCAAGTTTTGTAGGGTTAGGGGTTTTTGCCCTGTTTGTCAGTCAGATGAAGTTGCCCGAAGTTGATATGTTTGTCGATCGCATTCGGGCGCGTTTTCGCAAATAAATAAAATTGTCGGGGCGGGTTAAGGGCGAAATACCAGACACAACGCCCACAATCTGCGTACAAAACCCGCCCTTTACTTTACATTTTCCGCTGAAATTCCTCAAGAACATCCATCAATTGAACTTGACACTGCATCGGAATTAAATCTGCCAGTGGCACTTCCCGCTTGCCGCCCCCCAACTTGACTGGAATTCCTTGCAAAACTTGTCCAACTTTGTCAGCATCTAAATCGCCATCTTCCAGCATCGAATAAAGTTGTTGGGCAACAACGGTATGCAGGTGAGCATCATTGAGATACAAATGCCACTTGGCAATATCAATGTAGACATTTTCGCCGATTTCGGCTGCTAAGGATTCGATCGCCTGTGTAGTATTAGCCATATCAAAAAAGCCGAAAGTTATTTGTTATCAATCAAAAGACTTAACAAATCGTCGCCAACTGCCTTCAGCCAGAATCTTTGGTGAGGGGCGAATAATCGGCGATCGCAAAATGGTAAATCGCGTGGGCCAAAACTACTAGAGCCCATCCACCCGTTACCGAAATTGCCCAAGGCCAATCAGCCTTTTGCAAATTGTGAACAAACCACAAACCAGAATTGGTAGCAGAAAAAAGACCGACGTGGATAGCAAAATTCATCCGGTCATCTAAGCGGCGGTACTCTGGATCATTGCGATCGGGTTTGCGGGGCCAACGAGGAGGCATAGTTTTTCACTTGATATTAGTAGTTCTGTGCCTATTTTAATCATAAGTGCAGCTTTTTGAATGCTGCATCCCTCTTTCGGCATGAAACTTATGCCTCTACATTTTCATAGTCTCCAGACTTGCCACCACTTTTACTCACCAGGCGAATTGACTCAATGGCGATCGACTTTTCCAATCCTTTCGCCATATCATACAAAGTCAGCGCCGCCACCGAAACCGCCGTCAGCGCCTCCATTTCCACCCCTGTTTCCGCCTTAATTTTCACCGTCGCCCGAATTTGATACCCCGGCAACTCAGCATCCGGCATCACCTGCACCTCCACGCTACTCAGCGGCAGAGGGTGACACAGAGGAATCAAATGTGCAGTCTGTTTCGCCGCCATAATTCCAGCCAGCCTTGCAGTGCCCAACACATCACCTTTCGGCGCATTCCCCGCTTCAATCGCCGCAAACGTCTCCGGCAGCATCCGCACCCGGCCAGCAGCCACAGCTTGCCGCACAGTGGGCACCTTCGCTGAAACGTCCACCATTTGGGCTTCCCCGCTGTTGTTGAGGTGAGTTAGCTGTGTCGCATCGGGCAATTTAGAAAAAGTTTGCGAAAGGTCTTGCATTATTTTGGTAATGGTGTTACTGTTAGATTCTGTGAGAAAAGAACTTAATCAATTTTAGATTAAATCTTAACTCAACAGGGGCTTGTAGCTTAGTTGGATAGAGTGCATGGCTACGAACCATGAGGTCGGGGGTTCGAATCCCTCCAAGCCCATTTAAAAACGTTATAAGCTGTGAGTTCTGAGTTTTGAGTTTTGAGTTTTGAGTTTTGAATTAAGAAATTAATTCAACTCACGACTTAAAACTCAGAACTTTTTTAATCTTTGTGGAACAGGCATCTTGCCTGTTTTTCAGAATGCTGCGCGGGAACAAAAACCCGGTTTCTGCCTCAATATCTGTCGCATAGATTCACAATTTTTGGGAGAAACCGGGTTTTGTGGTAAGTCCCCTGATTGCCTCTTCCTTCTTGCTTCTGTAATATCATCGGTTCAAGGCATAAACATCTTTGCCTCGACCGATCGCAAACTTCATCGAATTAGACAAGCCCTTGCTAGACTGAGTAATAAAAACCAGCAAAGCCAAGCCAGCAAGGCCAGCAGCAAAACCAAACATATTTCTGTAGCCAACTTGTTCAGCAACAAAGCCTAAAGTCGGGCCAGCAATCGCAATTCCTAAATCAAATCCGCCAATACAAAGCGAAAACAAGCGGCCCCTTTCATGAGGTTCGCACCTGTCAGACATCAGCGTTACCATCATCGGCAAAACCGTACCGCCCGCGCAACCTTCAACCAAAGCTGCGATTAAAAAAGCATTGCTGTTGTTAGCAAAATACAACAATAACATCGACGCGGCATAACAGATTAAGCCTGCAGAAATAAACAAGCCACGACCGTATTTGTCCGAAGCCCGTCCCGTGAGCAACCGTATACCGAAACTGGCAATAGCCGCCGTCGAATAAAATAATCCTGGATTCAAATTAGTCTTAGTTTCTTGGAGAAACAAAGGCATAAAAGTGCTCAAAGTTCCAAATACTAAGCCAACCACTAATAACACTAAAGCCGGAATCCGCACTCTCGGATTCCAGAGCATTTCCCAGTATTTTTGGCTATTTTTGTCCTCAGATAGCGAGTCCGATTTTGTTAAATCTGCAAAATTAGGTTCCGCAACTTTGCAGGTAAAAAATACAGCCATTGCAGCGAAAGCCGCCGACATCGCAAACAAAGGAGTATAACCAACCCAAGCTTGCACAAATCCGCCAATAGCAGGCCCAACTGCTAAACCAATAGGATTCACCAAGCTCATGTAACCGATTAATTCGCCCCGCTTTCCTGGCGGCGATAAATCTGTTACCAAAGCGCTGTAAGCTGTAGTAAAAGCGGCGATACTAATGCCGTGAAAAACGCGAATAAGTAACAGTAAGGGGATAGATTGAGCTAACAGGTAGCCCAAAGGGGCGATCGCAGCGACTGACGCACCTAGAATCAAAACTTGTTTTCGCCCTCTGCTGTCGGCTATTTTACCCAATTGCGGCCTCGATACCAAAAGTCCGATCGCAAATGCACCCATCACAAAGCCAATTTGCTGTTTTGTGCCCCCCACAAATTGAACGTACAGCGGCAAAGTTGGCAGCAGCGAAGCCAAACTTGACCAGAATAGCAGCCCTGCGGTGAATAAAGTCAGCAAGCTGCGTCTGGGTTGGGGATCGATGTCCCTAAAAATATTCAAGATGCTAATTCCTTTTAAATCTTCTGAGTGCGCTCAAGCTGAGGTCGAGTGTATATATATCATTGTGTTACAATTTCTTAATATTTGCAACAAAAAAACTTGATATTCTACTCACCGTCAACAGTCAGCATTCTTACCAATCAACCTCAGCCCTTTCCCCCACCACCCGTTCATAAACCCACTCGGTTTCTATTGCCAACTTCGGCCAACTAAACCGGCGTTCCAAATCCTGATAAGCATTGTCAACCAACCACTGTGCGTAACCCGGATTTTTCAATACCTCCAAAATTCCCCATGCCAAAGAATCCCGATTGTTTGCCTCAGTAACAACGCCAGTTTTAGTGTGCAACACCACCTCTGGAAGTCCGCCCGCATCCGAAACGACCACAGGCACTCTTGCAGCAAAGCTTTCTAACGCTACAATCCCAAAAGGTTCGTAAAGACTGGGAAAAACCGCGCAGTCAGCCACCGTCTGGAATTTGTCCAGATGTTCCTCAAACATGAACCCAGTAAAATAACACTTATTCCAAATTCCTAAATGCCAAGCTAAATGTTTTAGATGGTCTGTATTGCCGCCACCAACAATTACAATTTTCGCTTTACCCCCCATTTCCCAAATTACTTTAGGTGCAGCATTTAGAAATACACCTATGCCTTTTTCATAGCTAATTCTTCCTACATAATAGACAATTTTCTCATCATCAGCAGCAAACTGTCGACGGAAACCCATTGCGTCAAATTCGTGCCAGCGGGGCTTTTTATCTGGTCTAATTCCGTTGTAAATTACCTCTATTTTATTCCACGGAGTCGATAGTACCCGTTCGGCTTCCCGCCGCATATAATCACTGCAAACAATTACTCGCCAAGCGTTGTAAGCGAGGTCGTTTTCCTTGGTGTGAATGTAGCGCTGCCCTTCATTGTGGATGCCGTTGAAGCGCCCGTATTCGGTGGCGTGGATGGTGGCAATTAGCGGTACTTTAAAGGTATGCTTCAGGGCGATCGCCGCATCTCCCACTAACCAATCGTGAGCGTGGATGATATCAAAGGGGCCTTCCTCAAGCATCAGTTTTCCGCCTTGGTGGCCCATGCTTTGGTTGAGGTTCGCCACCCAGTGAAAAAAGTCCTTGGCGTGCCCCACAACCACCCGATGCACACGTATTCCTTCTACCACTTCGTACATCGGCGCATGGCCGAACTCTACTGTAATTAAGTGAATGTCGTGCCCCAGCTTCACCAATTCTGGATATAGTTCCGATACGTGGCGGGCGATACCGCCTACGATTCTGGGAGGGAACTCCCATGCCAAAACCAAAATTTTCATCTTTCTCCCTCCAAATAATTTATATAACTTAATGTTTAGGATTAACAGATTTATTGTATAATTATCACCCTTAAATTTAAGTTGAGCGTAAGTTGATGCCCAATGCCTGACTTTTGGCAGCAACAAAGACAAAAAATCATGCCTAAATCTGGTTTTTGCATGAAATTGCTCGATCGCCATTACCTGAAAAAAACAGGTCTCCTCAAGATTTAAGCCACTGAAGGAAGCAATGGCGATCGCGCCTACCCGCTTACCGTTTCTTCAAAATCGGCTCCAATTCGCGGCGAAAACGGGTCCAAGCAGCAGCCGATGCAGAATTAGAAACAGCACCCTGACGCATCAAAATCGCGCCGTCTTCAAAGCCAACAATTCCGTACTCTCCAGATTTGGACATTCGATCGATCGCTGGTACGATCTCCCGCAACTGTCCCCGTTCCCCGCGAAACGCAGCCTGATACTGCTGCAACTGCCACAAATCGGCAATTACGTATTGCATCTTCACTGCCTTCCCCGCATCATTGCGGAGTTCAAACATTGGAAACCTGAGAATTTCCCGCCTGCTTGACAAAATCGGCACAATAGTATTCGTCGCTGCCACGCTAGCATCAGCAGGAATTTGAGCCAACAGTGGCTGCACTTGCAAAACGTGCTGCCATTGTCTGACAAGAGGAACCTGCACCCAAGGATCGATCGCATCGGGCAAAATCAAAGAAAAAGTCCGATTTGGGTTAGAAGTGAAGGTAAAAAATAGCGACAAACAGATGCAAAACCCCCAAAAGCGACGAAAATTTGAAGAAGAAGGCAGAGGAAATAAAGCAGAAGGAAAACGCAAAAACATTCTTTCCTCTTTCACCATTCTATCTTCTTCCTTTTGACGCTGGGCCCACCACAGAATCGCCCCATAAAAAAGCCCTGGAACCACAGTCATCGCATAGCGAATATTAATCGCCAGCACCGACTCTCCTTTCGCTAAAAATAGCTTCAGCAGCGGAAATCCAGCTATCATCCAAGACGCAGGCGCGAAAGCAGGAACCAAAGCTAATGGCAACCACTGGCCAAGCAGGTATCTAATCTTACCAAAAAACGGCGTAAATAACTGAGCCACCAACCGCCAGGGATTGCTCACCATTCCCCAAATAATTTCTAGAGTAGAAGCTTCATCTCCATCAGCATATTGACCGAAGCGCTCCATCATAAACCGCTGGGATATATCAGCAGAAAACAAAGGCATAATCAGATTGGTCAGGACGATCATATAACCAAAACTGAGTATGCAGACAGCCAAACCAGTCCGAGGGTAGCGCCGGCTCAAAATCAGGTAAACTCCGACGCCAAATAAAACAACTCCCCCATCTTCTCGCACGGCCAAAATTAAAGTTGCCAGAATCCCAAACAGCGGCCACCAGCGCTTCTCCATTGCCAGCAGCAAGCCAAAGACATACAGCGGCATTTGACAAATATCGTGAAAATTGCCCAAAGTAGGGCCGATGACCGCGTTAGCGCAGTAATAGCTCACAACAATTGTCGCCGACAGTCTTGGTTCCAGATAGTGTCTGGCGAGAGCATAGAGCACTCCTCCAGCCGCCGTAATTAAAGTCACCTGCAACACAGTCAAAGTGACGGGCGAGGGAAACAGCGAGTAAATTGGCAGCCACAGCATCAGCGCCGGGGTGAAATGCTGCCCCAACCGATAGTAAGATACTTCCGGGAGCTGATTTTGGTGAACTACATTAGTTGACAAAGCTGAAGAGAGGGAACTCTCAAACAAGTGACCCCGAGTGCCGTTCCAAAAAAGTTGATTGAAAATGCCTTGGTCGTAAGTAGCGTAAAAGCTGTAGTAGCGGTGCAGCGTCAGCAACAGGCACAGCACAAAAAAGGCGGCCGCCACTTGAACCACCACCCGCAGCGACTCATTTTTCTTCCATCTCAAAAATATCATCTGCCCGCCTGTAATGAAATTATCGGACAATAGCATAAATCTAAAGTAAGTATTAAATTAAAGTAGAAGTGAAATAACTCGGCTCGGCAATGCTCAATTATTTTCACCCGATCGAAAAGCTCAACAGCGTCCATCCAACACCCGGCACCAGCGGCACTGACTGTTCTCTCGAACAGGCGGCCAATTCCGCACCGCTTTTACAGCTTTTGCTGTTCGTAGACAAGCGTCCCTCTTCCCGGGAACAGACCAGACACATCCGCAAGTCCCTAAAGGATTTGAAGGCAGAGTGCGACTTTGAGCTTCAAATCATCGACGTAGGAGAACAGCCCGATTTAGCCGAACACTTTAAACTTGTAGCCACTCCCTCGCTGCTCAAAATTCATCCTGATCCGCGACAAACTCTCGCCGGCAGCAATTTAATCGCCCAACTCGAACACTGGTGGCCCCGGTGGAAGCGTTCTGTAGAAGAATACGCAGCTCAACAACAGTCGGCCCCAGCTCTTGCTGAAACCCTGACTGACTCAAAACCCATCTATTCCGTTGCTTGCGCGGCTGAACTTGTGCAGCTTTCCGATGAAGTTTTTCGCCTCAAACAGGAAAAAGAACACCTGCAAGAGCAGTTGCAGTTGAAAGACCGGATTATTGCGATGCTAGCTCACGACTTGCGTAATCCCTTGACGGCAGCATCTTTGGCTTTGGAGACTTTGGAGTCAAGTCAGAAGGTGAAGGAGGGGGAAAAGTCGCGTTTGACGCCGAGTCTGGCGGCTCATTTGATGAAACAAGCCCGCCGCCAAATCCGAATTGTCGATCGTATGATTACAGATATCCTGCAAGCAGCCCGGGGTACAAACGCTCAACTCCACATTGAACCAAAAAGAATCGAACTGGGGGCGATTTGTCAAGATGTAATCTTGCAGTTTCAAGACAAATTTCAGGCGAAAAGTCTGAACTTAGAAACAGACATTCCCGCAGATTTGCCCTTGGTTTATGCCGATCCCGATCGCATCAAACAAGTCATAGTCAACCTGCTTGACAACGCCAGCAAGTACACCCCAGACCAAGGAACTGTTAATCTTTCAATTCTCCACCGCACCGCTTACAAAGTTCAAGTCAGCATTTGCAACAGCGGGCCGGGAATTCCTGAAGAAGATTGCGCCAGCATTTTTGAAGACAGCTTTCGCTTGCAGCGAGATAAATCAACAGACGGTTACGGCATTGGGCTGTCTCTGTGTCAAGGCATCATCCGCGCCCACTACGGTCAAATTTGGGTAGACTCTGTACCCGATAGAGGCAGTTGTTTTCACTTTACTCTGCCCGTCCAAAAATAAAACTTAGCTGTCAGTTGTCAGTTGTCAGTTGTCAGTAGCAACCGAATTTGATATTACAGCAACCGCGCCCGACGGTTAGGACGTTTTTAATTCCTAAAACCCTTGCGGAAGATTGCTTATTGCTTCTTATTTCTGGTATACAGCTCAACTTTTCCGCAGTGCAGCAATAATCTGTTCGTTTGCTTTGGGAAAAGTAAATTGGTCAATTTCATCGAGTGTCACCCAGCGAATTTCCTCGCATTCGATCGTTTGCGGTTCCCCACTGACGTAGCGGCAGTGGTGCACGTAGAGCCTAACTGTAAATTTAGTGTAGTCGTGGTCAATTGTAATCAGGCGATCGCCAACTTCTACGACAATCCCCAACTCCTCCATAATTTCCCGTTCTATGCAAGCTTCGATTGTTTCCCCAGGCTCTATTTTTCCGCCCGGAAACTCCCAGAAACCCCCGTGCAGCCCATGTTGTCGGCGCTTGTCAATCAAAATTTGTTGGCGATCGTTCCAGATTGCAGCAACGCCGATAACTTTGTGGGCAACAGGAGAAACAGACATATTAATTAGGAATGGGGAATGGGGAATTGGGAATTGGGAATGTAAGAATAATATCAATAATTATTCAATTATTTAATCTAAAATCTAAAATCTAAAATCTAAAATCAACCCTCTAAAATCTAAAATCTAAAATCAACCCTCTAAAATCTAAAATCTAAAATCAACCCTCTAAAATCTAAAATCTAAAA
>NZ_JAUBQQ010000034.1:16750-53267 GCF_036701335.1 Microcoleus sp. Pol12B5
TCTAAAATATTAAGCCCCCATCTTGCGAGGGGGGGCTTGACACTTGGATCACTTAAATGTTAATAATCTACTAATCGTCCGAGCCATGTCTCTCACTGGCTTGTATGGACTTTTCAAAAGTCATTCGCTGTTCGGCATTTTTGAGAAAATAACCGCTAATCATAGCTGAGGCGAGCAATCTACCCAAATGTTCGCGACTGGTAGTCACTGTCACCCCGAAGTGTTCCGAAGGCAAATTCCCCAATAGTCCAACAATATTTCGCTCCATTACTTGAAACACTTCGTGAGAAGTCGGCTTAGACAACTGAGAAACTGTGTCGGGAGCCATTGACTGCACGTATTGCCATAATAAGTTGGCATTTTCTCCGTCTTCTTCAAAGAATTCTGGGGATTTATTAGATGAGTTGCTCACGAGTACCTCCGTTTCAGATACAGCTTGTTATGTTAGACGCGGGCGGTTAAATTAAATAACCCTTATCTGATGGCTGCTGATCTTTATTACTAAGTAATTACTAATGTAGCAGGACAGTCATAGCAACGAAGTGGGCACAACCGAATTAAAAGCGGCGGTTTTTACGATTTTAGATTGGGGATTGCCAGGGGGGGAACCCGATCGCCAATCCCCAATCTACCTAGCTGGCTAGATAATCGTTGATATCTTGCTTGCGCTTGCGGAGTTTGGTCAAAGCTTCCCGTTCAATTTGCCGCACTCGTTCCCGACTGATGTTGAGACGATCGCCTATTTTTGCCAAAGTTAAGGTTTGCCCGTCTTCTAAACCGAAGCGCAAGGCGAGCACTTCTCGCTGTTGCTGAGTCAGTTCCGCCATTAGCTGGTCTAAGTCAGTCCGCAGGGAAGATTGCAAAGCAAAATCTTCCGGGGTAGTACCCGTATCTTCCAACAAATCGCCCAACTCTGTATCTTGATTGTCTCCCACGCGCAAGTCCAGGGAAAGTGGCAGGCGCGCGCGATCGAGATATTCGCGAATCTGTTTGGGAGTCAACTCTAACTCTGATGCCAATTCAGCAGCCGTGGCCGCGCGACCAAGCTGTTGAGCAAGTTGGCGCTGAGCTTTTTTAATTTTGTTGAGCTTTTCGGTAATGTGGATCGGCAAGCGGATGGTGCGGCCTTTTTCGGCGATCGCCCGAGTAATTGCCTGACGAATCCACCAATAAGCATAAGTAGAAAATCTGTAGCCCTTAGTCGGGTCAAATTTTTCTACTCCCCGCTGCATCCCGATCGTGCCTTCCTGAATTAGATCCAGTAAATCTACGTTGCGCTTGATATATTTTTTGGCAACAGACACTACCAGGCGGAGATTCGCTTCCACCATTTGGCGCTTTGCCCTTTCCCCGTTTTCGATCGTCCGCTGCAACTGTGCCTCAGACAGCCCAACTGCCTGTGCCCATTCAGCCGCCGTCGGGTCGCGGCCTAACTCTTCGGCTAAAATATTTTTCTCCTGATGCAGTGCGGTGGAGCGCTGTACCTGTTTCCCGTAGAGTATTTCTTGCTCATGGGTCAACAAGGGAACGCGGCCGATTTCCCGCAAGTAAGCGCGAACAGAATCTGTATCTGAGGACTTAAGAGTTTTCATGAGCTTTTCCCGCTGAGGATCTGTGCCTCTAAAGGTTTGCGGTAGTCGCAAACCCCTAGCTTTAGCTGGGAAGGAAAGCGGGCGGGGACTTGCGCTTTCCTTCCATTTAAAGAGGCTTAATTTTATGGTAGCTAGCTACTACTCCCAGTCAGCACCGTCTCAGGTTAGGTTTTGGTTGGGGCGAGCACAATACTACGTTATGTTAAGAATCTTAACATTTGTGAGAGCAATTGGCTACACTTCTTCATATTTATTTCATGCCAGCCTGGACTGTTGATACGAGAGTATCCGCTTTCCTGGCTTTACAGTTTGCATCAATATAAACAAAAGCCGCCACATCTCAGGGGAGAGATTGGTAGAGGGGCAGGGCTGTTTCATTATCTTGTAGGGGCAGCCCCCGTGGCTGCCCTGAATATGAAGTTACAGATATTGATGAACCCGCCCCAACAGATAATGACTCATAACTAATGACTAATAACTAATGACCGAAAGCATCCAGGATACCCGCCACGTGATTCATCCGTCCAGAAATAAAAAACCTGTATCCGATAAACTTGCCCCCGAATTTATCCGTGGGCTCAATGCTTCAATCTAAAATCTCAAATCTCAAATCTCAAATCGACTGACTTCTTTGCCGTTGAGCTTCGTACATGATGAGGGCTGCGGCGATCGACACATTTAAAGATTCTACGCCACGACTCAGGGGAATTTGGATTTGTCGATCGGCCAAACTCCTCAATTCTTCCGACAAACCAGAGCCTTCGTTGCCCAAAACTATCAGAGTCGGCACTCGCAAATCTACTTCCCAATAACTTAAACTGGCCCCGGCGACAGTTGCTAAAATTTGCATTCCTCGATTTTTATACGCGGAGACTTCGGCGGTTAAATCTGGACTGACTGCCATTGGCAGCTTAAACCAAGCTCCTGCCGAGGCGCGCAGCACTTTGGGATGGTCTAAATCGGCGCACTCAGGGCTCAGCAGCAAACCGTCGGCATTAGCAGCCGCAGCCGTGCGGACGATCGCCCCCAAGTTGCCGGGATCTTGGATTGTTTCTAGGGCTATTCCTAAAGTTGACAATTTTGCGGGATCTGTTGCAGTGCGGGGTGCGGTGGCGACAATGCCGTCGGGTTGGACTGTAGTGGCGATCGACTCTAACACTTTTGCACTTACTAATTCTGTGCGATCGGCTAAATTACCAACTTGCTCCCAAAGTTTCCCGTGATCCTCCAGCCATTCGGGAGTGCAGCAAACCGTTGCTAGCGGGTATTTTGCCGCGCAAGCTTCTTCGAGCAAGTGCGTCCCTTCGAGTAAAAATAATTGTTGTTCCCTGCGTCCCTTCGAGCTGTGGAGCTTGCGGATTTCTTTAACTAGGGGGTTTTGAATACTTGTCAGCATTGTTTAATTCAGCAGAGCGAATGGGGTTATTGCCTGTATCGGGTTAACCCCAAACTTCCTTCTGCCTTTGGAATGCGGAACCCGGGACTTGAACCCGGAAGGCTTGCACCACATGAACCTGAATCATGCGCGTCTACCAATTCCGCCAGTTCCGCATCGGTCACGAGTTACTACATTGCCATATGTTCCCCAGTTTGTCAAGTGTTTTAAGGAATTTATTTTTTTTCTGGGCTGCGAGTAATATTTTGCACAAATTACTGTTCGGGTTGAGAAATGCTTTAGTTTCGAGGATTTACTGTTAGCCAAACATTGCAAAACGGTGTGTAGTTGAGTACGGTGCATCAGATCGTGTCCGGTTATTAATAATCCACAAGCTTTGATCTGACGCACCCTACAGGATTTGCTGAAAAAATGGGAATCTAATCAGCCAAATCTGCGAAAACCTCGCGCACGGCCGGATGCACCAAGCGGTGATTCTGCACGTTCAATCCCTTCGCCAAACTCGGATTCATTTCCAAAGCTTTAATCCCGTGATTTGCCAACTGCAAAACATAAGGCAAAGTGCTGTTATTCAAAGCTTGAGTCGCAGTCCAAGGCACAGCACCGGGCATATTCGGCACGCCGTAATGCACAACTCCTTCCTCAACATAAGTAGGATTTGTGTGTGAAGTTGCCCGCAAAGTTTCGACACAGCCGCCTTGGTCAACGGCTACGTCAACAATCACAGAACCGGGGTGCATCTTCGCAACAAATTCGCGAGAAACCAGCACTGGAGCTTTTTTACCTAAGACCAAAACTGCACCGATTAACAAATCAGCATCGGGAACAACTGCTTCAATTTGCAAAGGACTGCTGTAAAGGTATTCTACTCGGGAACCGAACAGAGTTTCCAAGTAGGCTAAGCGATCGACATTTACGTCTAATATCTGCACTCTCGCGCCCATTCCTACAGCTATTCGCGCTGCTTCTGTGCCGACAATTCCGCCGCCCAAAATCACAACTTTACCCGGTCTTACCCCCGGTACACCGCCCAAAAGTACGCCCCGGCCGCCTTGCTGTCGTTCCAGAAACCGAGCTCCGAACTGCACTGCCAAACGCCCTGCAATAATACTCATCGGCGTCAGCAGCGGCAATTTTCTGTCCGGGAGTTCGACGGTTTCGTAGGCGATGGCCTGGACTCCGCTGCTGATTAAATGCTGGGTTAATGTGCGATCGGCCGCCAAGTGTAAATATGTAAACAGCAACTGCTCTTTTTGAATCAGCGGATACTCAGCAGGCAGCGGTTCCTTAACTTTAACAATTAGTTCGCGATTCCAGACATCTGAAGCCTTTAAGACAATCTTAGCCCCTGCTTGAACATAGTCCTCGTCCGCGAAACCGGCCCCAGCACCAGCATTCGTTTCCACAAAAACTGTGTGGCCTCTGTCCGAACAAGCCCGGACACTTGTGGGGCTAAGCCCGACTCGAAACTCCAAATCCTTGATTTCCTTGGGGACGCCTATTTCCATCTATAACCTCTAATCTCAGGCATACGTCGATCGAATCTAACCTAAAAACCATCCCCAGCGGGACAATACCATTGTAGATTTTAGATTTGGCAATCCGGCAATCCGGCTAGGAGAATATTTATTTATTTTTTATTCAGTGCGATCGCAATTTCCTAAATTTAGACTTGAATTACATAATTTTTTGATTGATAGATGGACCGCAGATGTAGGGCAGATTAACACAGAGTAACGCAGATAATTTCAAGAAGAGTCAATATATTTGATCTGTCACTTATAATTTAACAGGCATAACTCGTCCCCCTATCTAAACAAATGCCACGCACACCTACCTTAACATTCGATCGCGGAACTCTCTTGCTGCACCCGCCGCCCAAAGGCAGAGACTGGGTGGACTTTGCGACTTGGGACGATCGCGTGGAAAAGTACCGCATTCGAGCGATTCACTACCGCCCGCTGGTAGAATGCCTCCAAGCCGACTGCATTCACTTCACCGACGAAGCTAGGGGATACGAACTACTCGAACTCGTACCCAGCGTGGAAATGCAGCCTTACCCACATCAAGAACAGGCCCTCGCAGCTTGGCAGGAAGCAGGAAGCCAAGGAGTAGTCGTCCTTCCCACCGCTTCCGGCAAAACTTATCTGGCACAATTAGCCATGCAAGTCACTGGTCGCAGTACATTAATTGTAGTACCAACTCTCGATTTAATGCACCAGTGGTACGCTAATTTAAAAGCAGCTTTTCCAGACATCGAAATCGGATTGTTGGGCGGAGGTTCGCGGGACAAAACGCCAATTTTAGTGGCAACCTACGACAGTGCAAGTATTCATGCAGAAACCTTGGGCAATAAATACGGTTTGCTGGTTTTTGACGAATGCCACCATTTGCCAACGGATTTTTATCGAGTAATTTCCGAATATGCGATCGCGCCTTTTCGACTGGGGCTGACAGCCACACCCGATCGCACAGATGGCCGCCACAGTGATTTGCATTTCCTGATCGGCCCGACAGTATTTAGCAAAAGACCCGAAGATTTGGCGGGCGATGCTTTAGCTGACCATAAAATAGTTCAAATTATGGTAAAACTGTCAAAAGAAGAAACCGATCGCTACGCCGAATTAATCAACATTCGCAACGACTTCTTAAAACAGTCTAACATCAAAATATCCAGCCTCGAAGGTTGGAAACAGTTTATCATGGCAAGCGCGCGATCGCCCCTGGGACGGCGCGCCATGCTAGCCCACCGCCAAGCCAAAGAAATCGCCCTTTGTACCGAAGGAAAACTGCGAATTTTAGCCAACATACTAGCAGAACACTCTCCCCAGCGCACCCTAATTTTCACCGGAGACAACGCCACAGTTTACCGAATTTCCCAAGAATTTCTCATCCCCACAATTACCCACCAAACCCCTGTCAAAGAACGCCACGAAATCCTCGATCGCTTTCGCAGCGGCGAATACAAAACCCTCGTCGCCTCCCACGTCCTCAACGAAGGAGTGGACGTTCCCGACGCCAGAATTGCTATCATATTGTCAGGCACCGGCAGCGAACGCGAATACATTCAGCGATTGGGTCGAGTTCTCCGCAAAAGTAGCGATGTAAATAAGTTAGCAATTCTGTATGAAGTCGTCACCGAAGACACCAGCGAAGAAAGAACATCCCAACGCCGCCGAGGAGGAATGCAGCCTCACAAACCCCAACCACAAACACAAATAGAACCGCCAAAGCCAGAATATCAGAAACTAGAAATTGTCAAACCGACACCCATTTACGGAGTCAACCGAGAGACAACCAAAAAAGCAGCAGAATCACCCGCAAAATGGGGAGAAGACAATGATGAAATTCCCTGGTAGCAAGCCTAAACTATTCCTGAACACTCTCTTTCTTTCTCTGTCTTCCCTTCGCGTTCTTCGCGTCTTCGCGGTTCGTTAAAAATATATTAACAAATGCTACCCACTGATTTATTAAGTCACCGCCAAAACGGAGAATCAATTATTCCTCTCCGCCTCAAGATAGATGCTAAAAACTTAGAAGCAGCTAAGGAAATGATCGACTGCTTTCAAGAGTCGATCGGCAAAACCCAAGGCGAGCTCGACGGACGCTTGCTAGAATTAGAAGGCGACAGCCCGGATTATCGGCTGAAACGGGGATTAGCGCACCTGCTGAAAGGCGGTTTCTGCACCTTGGAAGTCATCAGTCCCCTAGAACCCTCAGAGTTGAGACAGCGGGTTTTTGCCTTGTCCGCGCGATCGACTCCCAGCCCTCAATCCACCCAATTAACCCTGGAAAAAGTAGCAAGTGAACTCAGCCAAGAGTTAAACAGAGAAGTTTTGCCTCACGAAATCACTACAGGTTTATACGCCGATTTAAACGAAAACAAAATCCTCACTGAGTTTAATGCACCAACACCCGAAAACTTGCTTCACAAATACAATCTTTCTCAAGTTCAAGGCATATTTTACCGAGCAAGTCAAGTCCAATTAACCGCCCACCGCAACGATCCAGGAGAATACAAACTCTTATTTCGCTATCTGAAACTATTTCAATTAATGACTTACATCGAAGGCGATGCAGACCACGGTTTTACACTGACAATAGACGGCCCTACAAGCTTATTTAAACCCAGCACCCGCTACGGCTTAGCCCTGGCGAAAATGCTGCCGGCACTGCTGCACGTCACCAAATGGAGTATGCACTCGACACTGCACACAAAAGATCCTTTTAGTGGCGTTTTGAAAACAGGTAAGTTTACCCTCAATTCCGACTGCGGTTTAGTCAGTCACTATCCCCCTGGCAAGCCTTATGATAGTATGTTAGAAGCCGCATTTGCTGAAAGATGGAATTCCACAAAAACCGAGTGGCAACTAGAGCGAGAAGTTGATTTAATTCCGATTCCAGGTAGTGTGATGATTCCCGACTTTCGGTTAGTGCATCCCGACGGGCGAGTGTTTTTATTAGAAATAGTTGGCTATTGGCGGCCGGAGTATTTGCAAAAGAAATTTGCACAAGTACAGAAGTCTGAATGCGATCACTTGATTTTAGCTATTTCCGAACGGCTGAATTTAGAAAAAGCCGGGGTGAATGTAAATGATGTGCCAGCAAAAGTAGTCTGGTTTAAAGATAAATTGTTGCCCAAATCAGTCCTGGAAGTCCTCGAATAGTAGCCAATCCGCGCATCAGTTGGAAACTTCTTTCTTTCTCTCTCTCTGCGCCCTCTGCGCCCTCTGCGGTTCAAAAAAATCCTCATCAAAAAACATCGCACATTCCCAGCTATACTAAAATGAGAATATCCCCAAATCCTTGCCACCGCTTACTCTCACCCTAAAACCGATCGAAAAATGGCAGACACAAGTATTGTCGAAAGAATCAAAAAGCTTTTAGCCCTCGCCACCTCATCCAATGAAAACGAATCGACTGCAGCAGCCGAAAAAGCTTCCCTTTTACTGGCCCAGTACAATCTCAGCCTCGCCGATTTAGGGCCAAATCACCAAGAAGAGATTGACGAAAACTCCGTTGAAACAACATCCAAATTTGTTACTTGGAAAATGATGCTGCTTTCGGGAATTGCCGACGCTAACGGTTGCAATGCCATGCGAAACACTTATAATGGCAGTATGTTTTTGGTGGGAACTTCTACAAACCTGATTGTTTGCAAACATCTGTACGAGTATTTGAGTTCGGCGATTGAAAAAAGGGCTAAATACCGCAAAGGAAACGGCAGGGGGTTGGCGTATCTGAATGCTTTTCGGGTTGGATGCGCGACAAGGTTGAGACAAAGATTGTTGGAACAAAAACAGGAGATGGAAGAGTCGGGGATTCCGGGTTCGGGGGATGTGGCGGCGACTCCAGGGATTGTAGTGCGATCGATGTTTGAGAAAAATCAACAGGCGATCGCCGATTATCTAGAGGGCCGAGGGGTTAAAATTAGAACGAGAACAGATTCTCAAGTCAGCAGCGCGGCGGGTTTTAATTCGGGGTATGAAGTGGGCGACAAAATTAGTTTGCACAAGCAAGTGCAGCCGCAAGGGGATATGAAACAACTTAATGAATGTCTTTGAGTTTATGTATAGTTAGCAATTCAATCTAGGCTGTTAATATCTGCTTCAGTTTTGGTGTAATAGATATATCTTGTCTAAAAAGACCGCGATATCTGTTACTTGTATTGCTGAAAATATTTCGTTTGAGGTAATAAAAAAGTCTCTTCGATATGCGCTCTTATTGTCGGACTACGATTACGACTACTATTTAAACAATCAACTAATAATTTATTAGCATCATAATACTGCCGTAAACGAGTTTTATATTCTTCGTTGAACTGCCAATCATGGCCTATATTCCGAGACTCAGTTGTTACGAATTTTACTTGGTCAAACCACCGGGAAAAATCATTGCCAAACCAATTATTAAATTTCTGAGATTTTTCTTTGTTTTCCTCATCCTCAGATATTTCATCCTCAGCTATCTCGTCATTAGGTAGTTCAGGTATCTCATCTTTGAGTTTTTCGAGCTTTTGCTTGAGTTCAGGTTTAAGTTCAAGGACAGCATCAAGCGCACAAGAACGGATAACTTTAGGTTTATCGGCAAAAACAACAAAAAAATAAACTGCGCTATCTAGATCAAGAGCATTATTACTTCCAAAATAAACCGTTTGCTCCAGAGCATAAGCACACTTAAAAAGACTGGACACAGGCTCTCGCATACTGTTAGAAAAGCGGTCTACTTCACGAGCAAAATACCAACTCCGCACGGTAGCTAGTCGGAAGGGAACTTGGTCTTGATTCTTGACTGACAAAGATTTTTGCTTTAACCAGCCAAAAAACTTTTGAAATTGGTCATTCTGGGGTATAATTTTATCAATTTGTTCTTTCATTAATCGCATTAATTCATCAGCCGAAGGTAACATTTCCGAAGTCAATAAAAACACGTCTCGCCATCGCTCTTCACTAATATGGACGAGTAATTTTTCTAAAACTTGTGGCTCTAAACTATTAGCAAATTTCCAAGCGGTAAAATACTCCTGAAATGTGAGATGAGAAAAAGAGTAAATTCCTCTTGCGCGTTCTACAAGTAGCCCATCTTGCTCTGCAATAGACTTCAGCACTGCTTCGCTATCTAACTGTACTTGCACCGGAGCGTTTTTTTCATCAGTTAATTTAGTAAGACCGTCGGCGATGATTTGCTCTATTATATCTCGCTCAAAAACTTTAATTTCATCGCCTCGCTCAAATGTAATGGCTGCTACGTGACTCAGCAGTTGTTTTTTGTTCCGCACTGGCAACTTTCGATAAATTTCATCCCGTTTAATGTTCTTGGCTTCATCCCATCGGAAAAGCAAAATGTCTAATCCTTCTTCATAAAGCTTAGCTCGGGTAGAAGGAAAATTAGTTTTCTCTTGGAAAACTAAGCAGGCTAGATTGAGCAAGATAGGTGTGCCTGCTAGTTCTAGAATTGATTGATGTTCTGAAAGATACAATTTTTTTATAAACTCAGCAGCTTGGCTTAAACCCTGCTCTATAGAGTTCCTGGCAACTGCTACAAACCATTTTTTAGCGAATGCTTTTATTTGCTCACTCTTAAAATCAGCAACTTCGACCTCAGTAAATTTTAAACTAAATCCCCGATTGGCAAGCTGAGTAGCAATCCTACAACTTATAACAAATTTATTTCTAAAATAGTGTTTTGAAAAATAATAGATTTCTGTCAAAACTGCATCAGCATTTTCTGGCTCTACCTCATCTAAACCATCAAGCAAGATAAAAACTCTGCCGTTAAAAAGCAAGGTATTAATCTGTTCTTCCCAAACATCACAATTTAACAATTCGTCGATGATGTAGTTTAAAAGGCTAAAATTACATTTATCCCGAGCAATCATAGCAAAATATTTCAGTTCTATAAAAATCGGTATAAGTTGAGATTGGAACCTGCCTTGGTTGCACTGAATTGCTAAATGATTCAAAAAAGTGGTTTTACCTGATCCTTGTTTTCCCAGTACCATTAACTTCAAGTTATTTGCTGCTACCTCTAGGCCCGGTACTCGTTCTTGTTGTGATTTATCTACATCAAGACGGTCAGACTTATCTATCGCTGAATTTAAAGATAGAAAATCAGAAATCGTTTTCCTACTATTGCTAGGAAGCTTTTCCAGAACTTTGACCTCAATGTAAATATTATCTATTTCAACTGGCCATTCAACATCTAAGATGCGTAATTGTCCGCACTGATCTTTAATCTTAGCAGTGTGATAGGGATGCGATCGCACCCTTTGCACCAAGACATCGGGGTTATCCTCTGAAGCATCTTCAACCCAACCAAAATTCTGTTCTTGATCGACACTGGTGATTGGGTTTGCGATGTTCGCTTCCTGACCACCTACCAAAGTCTCATCATCATAGACAGATAGCTGCGATTCCTTAATACCTTGAGAATTACCAACACTTATCAACTCAGGCATTGACTGGGCAAACAGAGCAATTAACGCTGGTAGTTTGCGTTCTGTTTCATCTTGAAGCTGAAAGTTCTTATAAAGCTGTCTCAAATTCTGCTGTACTGCATCTGTGCTCCCATCACAAATGTCACAGGCAATTTTGGCCCTACTCTCACCCGCTAACACTCTCAGGAGTACCTGTTTGCGCTTGGAAGGTAGTTTATCGAAAATCTCTCTGATTCTTTTGGCATCCATATTAGGCGTTTCTCATAAAAATGAGATTTGTCTCACTACCAATATATGAGATTCCTAGCTGTCATGCTTAAAAAGTCAAACCACAGAGGAAACTTTCATTATGACAAGTCTCAATAATCGACAATCACCGAACTTCCCCATTCAACTAGAACTACCTCTAATGCCTCAGAAAATAGATCCACTCAGCCAAATGGAAGAAGCAATTCAAAGTATGTTAGGTCTGACATGGAAAACTGTGCTGCTTCAGATATCACCACGCAGCACTAAAGAACTGATGCGACAGCACGGAAAACTGATTGCTATCCATGATGGCGAAGCCCGGATTAAAGTTTCCTCAACACCAGTTTTGCTAATGGCAATTCAAAAACTTCCCGATGTTGAATCAGCCTTCAGAAAAGCTTTTGGCACTACAGTCAAAATCCGTCTCGAAGTGTAAGTGATATCGTTTTTGGTGACAGCGTATTATTCAATGCTTTGCCCGCGTGCGGTGCGTGACAGTCAATAGTCCCACCGCCGCGAGTTAAAGTTTTCCCCTTGTCACGCGCCCTACCACTGATATCTTGCACAGAGTACGATCGCCCTTAATCAATCAATTCCGCTATTTCGCAACATTCCTAGAAGTACGATCGCCCCTGGGTCTCTATTCCAAAAACCGAATAACAAAATCCCCGACTTCTTTAAGAAGCCGGGGATTTAACAGCGATCGCATTTTAGGTTAGGCGTTTCGCCTGTTTTTATGCCAAAACAGGCACAGGCTGCGGCCAACGTCCCATGACTTTACCAATCACCGCCAATTCTTCCATCAACTTGTCGAACTGATCCGGTGTTAAAGATTGCGGCCCGTCAGACAAAGCTTTTTTCGGATTCGGGTGCACTTCTATCATCAGCGAATCTGTACCAGAGGCGATCGAAGCAAAGGCCATTGACGGTACAAACTGCGCCCAACCGGTGCCGTGACTGGGGTCAACCATAATCGGTAAGTGAGTCAAAGTCCGCAATACTGGCACCGCCGACAAATCAAGGGTATTGCGTGTATATTGCCTGTCATACCCGCGAATTCCGCGCTCGCACAAAATCACGTTCGGATTGCCAGAAGCCATGATATACTCAGCAGCCATCAACCATTCTTCAATGGTGGCGGAGATGCCGCGCTTCAGCAAAACAGGTTTGTCTTGAGCTCCGACTTTCTTCAACAGTGAGAAATTCTGCATATTTCTCGCCCCGACTTGGATTACGTCGGCTACTTCCACGATCGCACTTAAGTCCGCCGCATCCATAACTTCTGTGATAATTCCCAAACCGCTAGCTTCCCGGGCTGCAGCTAGCAATCCCAAAGCACTCTCGCCGTGGCCTTGGAAAGCATAGGGGGAAGTTCTCGGTTTGTACGCGCCACCACGGAGAAAATGAGCTCCAGCAGCTTTGACGCGCATTGCCGTTTCCACAATCATTTCTTCGTTTTCGACCGAGCAAGGGCCTGCTACGATCGCGATCGGGTGATGCAAGCCGATCATTACAGTTCCTAAAGGAGTAGCAACCGCTACTTCGCTGGCTTCTCCTTGGCGATATTCGAGAGAAGCGCGTTTGTAGGGTTTTTCCACGCGCAGCACTTCCTCAATCCAGGTGCTCATTTCGCGCAGTTGCATCGGTTCGAGCTCAACGGTGTCGCCCACCAAACCCATGACGGTTTTGTAACGGCCGACGATTTTTTCTGGTATCAAACCCCAGCTAGTGCGGAGCTCTTCGTCGATGCGATCGATCTCGGCTTCTGGAGTGCCGGCTTTCATTACAATAATCATATTTTTTTTGCCTTTTCTGTTGGGCTAGAAACGGATCATGACTCTGATGCACTGAGAAAAATAGATGCAATGGCGATCGAGAATCTATTTATATCAGTATTTTTAGCATTGTTGTGGGGTGGGTTCTTATTCCCTCCCCAAATACAAACTATAGATGGTTAACAAGTTAGTTTTTAGCTAATGACTAATAACTAATAACTAATGACTAACTTTTTGGCTTGGCGGCGCGCCACGCTTCTCGCATCCGTCCAAAATTGGTATTAAATTCTTCCCACCCCAGAGTGCTTCCTGAAACTTCTTCATCCCAGGAAGCTGAGAGGACTCCGTAGCTTAATCCCAGAACGCCTAGACCAAAACAGCCCATGCTTACCAGCAATACTGCTGTGTTGGGCAAATCAAACAAGCCTTTGCTGACTACCAAATAGCTGACAAAAAATGTGCAAATTCCCAGGATGGTCGGTATGCCGCAGAATACCGCTATGCGGGATATCATGCGTTGGCTGACTACTTCTGGGATAGATTGCGACTGTTTTCCGGTTTTGTTAGCTTTCGGCTGCTTGTCGGCAGAATCCGACTCTAAGGCTAGGCTTGCTTGGGGTTCTGGGGGCTTTTTAGGCGTTTTTTTACGATTTGTTGCCGGTTCAAAGGGCAAGCGCTTGCGGGGTGGTTCGGAGGACATATTTTATCTCTGACCTGAAATCTCGAACATTTTTCAATAAGTCTTGGTGTTTGTCCAAGATTAAAGAATATTGTCGCAAATTTTGGCTTGGGTGTTTAGCCGCGAATGCCTAGACGGGCAATCAATGCTTTGTAGCGATCGACATTTTGCTTTTGGATGTATGCCAGCAGGCGCTTGCGGCGGCTGATCATCATCATCAAACCGCGCCGGGAGGCGAAGTCTTTTTGGTTGATTTTCAGGTGGGCGCTGAGTTTGGTGATGCGATCGGTCAGCATGGCGACTTGGAGATCTGCTGAACCGGTATCGGTTTCATGGGTTTGGAAGTCGCCCATGATTTCTTGTTTGCGCTGTTGTGTAAGAGCCATGAATTGATTTTAGTTTTTTTTGTACGATTGTCACAATCTCCAATGTTATCACAGGGGAAGCATAATAACGATAAAATTTTTGCTAAGGATGGGTTTGTTGGGCCGGTCGAATTTTGGTTTTTCTTCCCGGTTTCGGGATCGGGTAGGGGATTATCGGCTCAAATAGGCGATCGCCTCACGTATCCAATCATCCGCATCACCTTTTGCCGACAAAGTGCTGTCTTGACTGAGGGTTTGCAGCGCTTGCAACACTTCAGCCGCAGTGTATCCCATCGCCAGCAGGATCATCTCGACTTCTTCTTGAATAGCTGGGGGGACTCCGGCGGCGACTGAAGTTGTCAAACCTGCTTGCTGTCGCCATTCCGAGAGTTTGCTTTTGAGTTCGAGGGCGAGACGTTCTGCGGTTTTTGTACCCACGCCCGGTGTTTTGGCGAGGATGCGGGTGTTACCGCCGACGATCGCCTGGACTAAATCTTGCAATCCTAAAGTATCGAGAAGTGCGATCGCCAGTTGAGCACCCACACCGCTAACACTCGTCAACTGCCGAAACAAATCGCGTTCTGCCGCGCTGCCAAAACCGTACAATACGATTTGGTCTTCCTTAACTTGCTGGTGGGTAAAAATTTGGGCGACTTCGCCGGATGCTGGCAATTGACCGGTCACGCGGGGCAAAATTTGGATTTCATAGCCAATTTGATTGACTTCGAGAGTCAATATGACGCGGTTGCTGCCTTTGGCGATATCGGCTACTGTGCCTTTGAGATAGCTAATCATAAAATTAATAATAATACACCGCTATTCGTTTTCATCAAAGTCGGCGATGATGTTGCGGATTTCGTTGAGACTGATATCTGTTCGATCTGACATCTTGCACCATTCTCAATTAGCCTTTTAGCAACAGGCATCTTGCCTGTTCCACAACAAAATCTACTCTTTGTGGAACGGGCATCTTGCCCGTTCTTGAGAATAGTGCAAGATGTGGGTTCGATCTGATTTAGAGTAAATGGTTAACAAAAGTACGATCGACGGTGATTCAACTTGATAAATCATGCGATCGTCTAAAATCTAAAATCGCTCGATTCTCTCCCACAGTTGAGAGATTGATCGGGTTTGTCCGGCTTTGGCTTGCTGCAATCCTTTTCTGAGACTGGCTTTTACTTCTTCAACTGGAGTATCGTCGGGGTCGTCTTCAGTTTCTTCTGTAGGTTCGGGAAGAAGAACGATGATTCGCACGCGGCCGGGAGTTTCTGCGGTTAAAGGTCGATCGAGCAATAATTGACCGAAAGCATTCAGGATACAAGCCCCCGGATTCATTCCGAAAGCAGACTCAGTACCCAGAAATAAAAAACCTGTATCCGATGAAACTTGCCTCCCGAATTTATCCGTGGGGTCAATCCTTCAATTCTTTAATCTAAAATCTAAAATCTAAAATCTAAAATCGATTGACCTTTTTCGTCGATGGTTCCTGTGACTTCAAAGGCTTTCATTTGTTTCTCCGGGATTTTTTTCAATTAATACTATTATATAACCCTGTCCCAGCGATTTTGTTATTCTCAAGCCAAAATAAGCTGCTGTTTAACCAAAGACAAATCAGTCTTACCAAAATTCACAACCAAAGCCACATTGAAATTTTCCAACGATTTGACAAACCACATAATTTCATTAGAAGCTTTACCTTCATAGTGATTAAACAAAATAGAAAATCGGTTTTCCAACTCTGGTTTAACTTTGCCCGAAAGTAGAACGAGTTTGAGCAGTAAACCCATTGTCCTGCTGGCGCCGAGGTTGTACACCAAGTCGTAAAAAACGTAGTGGCTGAGATGTTGGGAATTTTCCACTACTAAGAAGTTGAACAACTGGTGGCAAGTCCGAACTAACAATAGATTATTAAATTTCACCGAGTCATTCTCTCGCAATGTATTTTTAATTTGCTTGTACAAACGGTCATTAAATTGACGCCCGCCGTATTCTGGTTCTACCGACGATATTAAATATTCATATAAATCCACTTTAAATGAGGCGTAAGATGGAGTTTTTCTGGAATCTCTCAGGAAAAATTGAGCCGCTTCTTTGTAGCTGCGATCGCCTGCTACTTTTCCAGCAAATTCCCTGACCGCTAAGTGCAGTTCTGCATCATTCAAAAGTGTGGGATTAGCCGCTCGCTGCACAATTCCTATTTCTGTATTTCTCGGCTCAACCATATAATTTAAATATTGAGACAAATGTGTTTCAAATTGTCGCTGTCTTTGAAATGCCAGTTTTTTTATGGTTTGTTGGTCTTCCTCAATGCTGCCCTTGCTCAGCAGAGAATACCCGTACAAATAAGGATACCGACAGATCAATTCGCCCAAAGGAGAATCTGTATCTTGTTGCTGCGGTTCCGCCTCTCTATCTAGGGCTTTTACTAAGCGCTCTAGGGTCTGAAATTCTTCACTTTTAGTAAAGAAAGCTATTTGTTCTTGCAAGCGCTTGACTATGTAAAATTCTGTCCCGAATCGGGGAGAAGCCTGCTTAAATAAAGCTACCAACTTGGCGATCGCGAACTGGTTGTGTGATTGCAATTGCCAGCGGTTGATCGGGATGTAGCAGCAGCGGTGGAGGATATATTTAAAGTGCTGATCCAATCGCTTGACGGAGACTATACTGTACAAAGTTGCTTCAATCTCTCGATCGGGATAGCCCATGCCGTCGATAAATAGCTTTCGGAACCGCTCGATCACCTGTGCGGGGGATTCTGTTTCCACGCAGCAGACGATGTGATCGTACAATCTCTGTTCGTTGCTGCCTGTTGGAACACTATCTGAGGGCGGGGTGAGGATGCGACTGTCTGCATCTGTGTCTACGCTGCTGTCTGCAACTTGTGCGACAACCACTGTCGGTTTGTCCTCAAAAGTTCGATCGGGATTCAAGAACCAATAGTGTTCTTGGCTTAATTGTTTGTCCGCAGCCCAATCCAAAGCTGACTGCAAACTTTCCCCTGTCAATAACAGCGATTCATCTTCGCGGTCTGAAGCCAGCCATGCTGCTAGCGCCAAGCGGTACGGAGCCAATTTTCCCAGCTCTTTTTCTACCCAAAATCGATTAAAAACTGACTGATAAATTAGGTTGGCAACTATTAATTTACCCTGAGATTTAACCACCAGTCCTGACAGTTGCAATTCGATTTTTTCGGGAGAGTATTCTGCTGGTATTCCCTGCGATTCCCCCGGTTTTGTTGCCTTGACCGGTTGCAAAGCTTGCTGGTACAGCGTTAACAGATGCGTGAGGTCGCAGTGGCTATGGAAAATGCGATCGCGTATTGCTGTCAAATGTTGGGGTTCGTCTTCTTCTTCCCAATTTTTAATAATTCTGTGTTTGACCAGTTTTTCAACTTGCTTAGCTTCGGAATTTCTGCCAATAAAAGGCCCGTATTCAAGTACCAAGTGGCAAAGTTTTTGAGTTAGAAACGGTTGACCGCCCGTCCAAGCTAATATTTCTTGGAGCACTTTTTGGGGGCGAAAAGCTTTCAGTGCTAATCCTTTTGCTAGCGGCAAACTTTCGTGCAGTTGGAATCGACTTAAATGAATCTGCCGTCCAATATTAAATGGGTTACATCTGGGATCTCGGATCAATTCTGAGGGGGCTGCTACTCCCATAACAGCAAAAGTCAGGCGATCGTATTCCGGTTGCTCTGCCCGCTTGGAGTAACAAGCCCGGATCAAAGCAAAAAAATCGCTGGTACTGAAATTTAGGCTGCTGATGCTGTCAATGTCATCGATGAAAATTACCAGATTTTGCTGAAGTGACTTGAGCAAAACTTTTTCGATAAATATCTCCAATCGCTGCACCGGCGATAGCAGTTCGCGATCGTTCCACCACTTGATGGCATCAAACCTGTTTGTGATGTGTAAACTGCTGGCCATGCGGTACATGATGCCGCCATACCACTTTTGGGGGGAGATATCTGGGCTGCTGATGCTTCTCAAATTGATGGCGGCAAAAACTGTACCTTCGGCTTGCAACCTTTTGGCCGTTTGCACTAGCAGGCTGGACTTTCCCATTTGTGGCGAACTCAACACGTAGCAGAAGTCTCCGGCTTTGAGTCCTTCGTAGAGATCGCTGTCTGCTGATCGCCTGACATAGGTGGGCGCAGCGGCAGGCAAATATCCTCCGACTTGATATTGGTACGTTGAGTTGACTTCTGCTGTAATCTGGGAATTCATCAAGATTTTACACCCCTATGCTGTGCGATCGAAAGGTTACAAATTGCAATTATGGCCCGCTTATAGCATTTTAGATTTTAGATTTTAGATTGGGGAATGACTTATTCAATCAGGGTTTGGAGTTTGCCTGTTGCATTTGCATGGTTTTTTTTTAATCTGCCTTACTATGGTGGAAAATTTTTCTTCCTCTTTCTCTATTGTCTACTAGCTCAGCTTTCTTCTCGTCAATCTTTACCGTATCTTTGCAAGCGTTCACCCCAAATCTTACGATCTGCCCAATCGTAGCGCGCCACTTGATTTTTTACACTCGTTCACATAATTAGATAAATTTTCAGTCGATCGGATTGAGAACGCTCAAACGCCGTTTTTTTCACATTTTTTTACAATAATACTTTAAAATTCACCCGGTGGTATGATGTGGGCAGGGAAACTACTAACCACAGCGCCGTCAACCTTCTGCCTTTAGCTCCCCCTGCCGAATGCCGGAGAAAAACGCGCTCGCAATGGCTGCCAATAAAAAACCCCAGCGTTTTGCTGAGGACTGCTTGAGTGGGAGATATCGTTAATCTGCGTTTTTTTAGTTGACTTAGATTGCATGGAATTCCATGCTGCTGACTTTCCCCGGGCTTTCGCGCTGGGGGATTCCTAAGAACAAACTTTTCAGGATGCATCCACAAAAAGTTTAATTCTTAAAGGCTTTGTCAGTACCAGGCTAACCACTCGCTCAACTATAAAAGTTAAGTAGGTGGCTAATTGTAGAAGATGCGCCCTGATGGCTTAACTACCCGATGGATTAGCACCCTGATGGCATAACTCCCTGATGGATCGACGCCCTGATGGCTTTCGCTCCACTACCCAAAAAATTCGGGTTGATGGATGATCGTGGACATTAGTAACACGTCACTTCCGGCGGTTCCGATCACAAGCGGGTGTGCCTGTCTGAATTGATTATGGCAGGCAGATTTATCAGAAGACAAGTGGGCTATTGCATCAACCCATTTCTGACAGATCGGGTTAGCCAAAAAGTGTCAATCTACGGAAATCAGGGTCATCGAACATGAAAAACAGCATCTTAGTATTAGGGGTAATTGCCTCGGCTGGCTTCGGCTTTTTCCAGGCAGGCAGCACCAGCGCTTTAGCGATCGCCCCACAACATTCATCAGCCAGCAGTTTGACGGCTTGGGAGAGTCGTCCCGACTTTAACTACACTGGAACGAATGAGGATGGGGAGCAAGAAGAGGTAAAAACGCGTAAAGGCAGGAAATAATTGGCGCGATTGTGTGGTTCGCTCTGATGCGGTTGTGGTTGTAGTTGTGGTGCTTGTTGTCCCAACCGCCTCTGATCGAGGCGGTTAAAACTCGATCCCAAGATCAGTCTACCTAATCCCAGGGGTGGGGATCAGTTTCAGAGAACGGTGGATGGGAAAATAAATAGGTAAGGCGAGTCTGTCGGTGGAGTTTCCCCGCCTATCAACTTCCTTACCTTCTGATGTTCGGGATTTGGATCTGGCACAATCGTATTTCATCTCGTAAAAACCCAATGGAAAATACTCTCGAAACTACCCGCAGACAGCGCGTATTGACAAGAACCCAGGAACGGCGTCAGGCAACACCCAAAGAAAAACAGTTAATTCATCTGCTAGCCAATATGGCTTGCAGTTTGATTAAATACGACTACAAACACGCAGCGGGCAAGGGCACCCTCCCGCCTTCGGAAAGCAAGCGTTTAGCGGAATGGCACTACCTGCGAGTTCAGCAAATTCGCCGGATCGAACGCTCATTGGAGCCTGTAGCGACCCTTAAGCGCGTGTACTACAAGAGCATCCTCAGTCCGAGAGATCTGAAGTCTTTGAAACTTCTGTGGCTGGAGGAGGACAAAAACCGTGTCAAACGGGTCGATCCTGAGTTGGACGACATCCTTAGCGAAGCTTTGGATCGGGGAGATACTTTAAAACAGCTATTTCACTCGATCGAAGTCAAAGAACGCACCTTTTCTGAAACTCCTCGCCCCGGCGCCGTCCCGCTGTGGGTCAAAGAGTGGGAAGACTCGGAATATGACATAAACTTTTTTCCGCCTTCGTTCTCTGCATGGGTTTCGATCGTGGACGACTAGGTTCAAGAAAAACTCTTTGACATAGCATCGATTGTAAATTTCAGATGGTAGACTTATTTGCTATTGCTGCCATTGGCGAAAAGTGTACGGGCGATCGATCGGCTAAACTAGGCAGCGTGGCGCGCAGGCATCCGAGTACAGAGAAGTGAATCCGAGTCAGTACCATTGTACAATGGGGGAAAACCAGGGCTTCAGCTAATAGCTGATAGCTGATAGCTGATAGCTAATAGTTTCTCATGACTGACTCGATTTCTACTTCTCCTCTAGACTCGGCGGCCGATACAGCCGAACTCCGCTCTCAGTTGAGGTCTGGTTCGGAAAAAGCTCAACTGCAACTGCTGCAACAACAAATAGCAGATTCCGGTTGGGATGTATTGATGGAATTTTTATTAGAGCGCAAGTCAGAGGCACCGACTGCGGTAATGGGTAAGGCTTACCAAATTCTTTACAGTGCTAATTCTCCGAGAGCGACGGAGTTTTTGCAAGCGAATTTTCCGACTGGGGTTGTGCCGCTGCGATCGGACTCTAACATTGATTACACTCCGCTGCAACAATTATTGGCGTTACAGGAATTTCAAGAAGCCGATCGCTTGACTTTAGACAAGCTTTGTGAATTAGCGGGTGATACAGCTTCCGTGAGAAAGTGGCTGTATTTTACGCAAGTTGAGAGTTTGCCGGTGGCGGATTTGCAAACAATTAATACGCTGTGGAAAGTTCATTCTGAAGGCAAATTTGGCTTTTCAGTGCAGCGGGAAATTTGGCTAAGTTCTGGCAAGAATTGGGATAAATTGTGGCCACTAATAGGCTGGAAGAAGGGGAATAATTGGACGCGGTATCCGCAAGAGTTTATTTGGGATTTGAGCGCGCCGAGGGGTCATTTGCCGCTGTCGAATCAGTTGCGGGGAGTGCAGCCTTTTGCAGCTTTGATGGCTCATCCTGCCTGGTTGAAGTGAATGGTTTTGGGGCTTTTGGAGAATGCGGGCCGGGTGGATGTTCGGCCCGACATTTGTTGGTGAGGGGGTGTGGGATCTGACGGTAACAACCGCGTCAAAACATAAATAGGGCTTGCTGAATAAGTTAGAGGATGTTTTAAAAGTGGGGGGCTATTGTAAGAAAGCTCACAAAGCTTAAGCTGAGATTTGTAGATAACAGCAATTTGTGAGCAAATGACGTGCAGCATATCCTAACAACTTGACGTGGGAACAGTGGGAACTAATAGCAGACCTGTTTCCAGAAGCTTGCGCCCGGTGTCCTCGCACAGTATCGATTTATGCCGTGATAAATGCAATCCTCTATGTAGGGCTTGCTGAATAAGGAATGATTAATTTTTAAATAGTGGTTCTTGATAAAGCGGCACAGTAAAAGTAACAGTAGCTCCGAGTCCTTCCCCCATACTGTAAAAGTTTACTGTACCCCCCATTGCTTCTACCAGTTTTTGAGAAATAGCCAACCCCAAACCGGTGCCTCCGTATTGTCTGGTACGATCGCCATCCACCTGAAAAAACGACTCAAATAATTTATCCTGCTTGTCGAGAGAAACGCCAATGCCAGTATCAGCGACTCGGATTTTCACCATTCCGGGGAACTGCTGGTTGTGAACAGTCACCTTTTTCTTAATAACCTCGGCACTGATGCGAATTCCCCCTTCCCCGGTAAATTTAATCGCATTGCCCGTGAGGTTCAAGATTACCTGAAGCAGGCGTTGGTAGTTGCCGTACACAATAATCTCGTCCTCCACAGGGGGTTTTTGGATTTGAAATTGCAATCGCTTTTGCTCGACTTGAACCCGTGTAAAATTCTCAACTTGTTGCAACAGTTCACCGAGTTTGACGGGAGCGAGGTCTAACTCCATTTTGCCAGCTTCGATTTTAGCGACATCCAAAATATCGTTAATCACATTGAACAAATGTACTGCTGATCGGTAAGCTTCTTCGATAAATTGGTGCGCTTCTTCCGGGTCATCTGCCATGCCGTCCATAAGCAGTTTTAGGAAGCCGAGGATGCCGTTGAGGGGGGTGCGGAGTTCGTGAGAAGTATTAGCAAGAAATTGACTTTTAAGTTGGGAAAGAGCTACGGCTTCGGCGCGAGCCTGTTCTAATTCTTGGTAAAGTGTAGCGTGGGCAATCGCACTGCCGACTTGAGCCACTAACTCGCGGGCGAATTCGAGTTCGACTGGACTCCATTTCGGGGAACTGCCGCAGCGGTGCAAACATATCAGTGCATTGGGTTGGTCTTCATAGGAGGTAGCTGCTACGAGCACAGAATGGCGGTGGAAGGGATCGGCGGCAGGGGAGGCGTAATCGACTGCTACTGGTTTTAAGGTAGCTAAAGTTTGAATCCACCCTGGCTGTTCGGCTGCGCGCAGTTCTACTCCCAGCATAGAAGAGTAAGCTTCTTGCCGGTACTCAGCTACTACTTTAAAAGTTTTCGATTGGAGATTTTCGATTTGAGTTGGAGAAAGCGGAGGCGAGGGGTAGCTAGCTATTGACTGTTGTAATTCGGCTGCGGCGGTCGATCTTTGCTGATTTTCGGAGGCGAGGAAGGGGGATGTTTCGAGATTTTCGCTGTCTTTTTTGTAGGAACAGATGATGCAGCGACTCGCGTTTAAAACTTGACCCAAGCTGTTAACAGTTTGCTGCCAAATGGTGGCTAAATCTAGGGTTTTGTGCAGGTTTTGAGCGATTTGGGAGATGACTTTACGATCGATTTCCGAGTACGGAGGGAGCGATCGACCGGGGATACGGCTCGCTGGAAGCGACATTTGTTGGCGGGCGTCCAAGGGGGATGGCAAAGCTCGATAGAGCATGAATTCTGGGGAGTCGGGCCGTCTGTCTGTGGGTTTGTCAGACAGCAGCCTTCCCATAACTAAGACTTTTGTAGCTTTGCCGTTTGAGTCGATCGCCGGAGTGAGTGTCAAATCAAAGAGAAAATATTGTCCGGCGTGGCAAAAGGGATAGCTGAACCGTTGCGGTACGAGGGTTTCGAGCGTCCGCCGCACGATATCGAGATAAGGCGCTGGGGCGATAGGTTGCAGGGTTTCGCTGAGGGGGCGATCGACAAGTTGTTCTGCTGTGAGGTTGTACTGCTCGGCTTTTTGCCAGTAAAAAGATAGATATCGACCAGAGGCGTCTTGGGTAAATACTAATTCTGCTCCTAACTCTTGAAAAAAAACTGTAGAGGCGAGGCTCGATCGCCGAAAATCTGTGTTAGAGTCCATCAGAGTAGGGGATGAAAGTAGTTCGGATTTTGGAGTCTTGAGTTTTTAATAAATATCTCAAGACTCCCCATTTTTGGGGGCTTCTACTGTTAATTTGTGAGTTAGTAATCAATTAAAAAGTTGTTGGCTTTTTAATTAAAACATTAATCGCTAAAAACTCACAATTAGCAAAAATTTTAGGCTTCTCTTATTGATTTTTGAGTAATAAATGAACTCATAAAATATTAATTATTTAATTCTGAACTCAATTCAAAACTCAAAACTATTCGTTCTCAGCCGTTTTGGGTAATTTAAAGATAAAAATTAAGATTGAGAAATTAGGAATCTGCACCGATTAACTATCAAGTGTGAAAATTACGCCAAAATATGAGGCTGCGAACAACTCTAGTCCGGGAATGGCTCACGCATTTTTTCACTCACCTGGAATAGTTCCGAGGTTGTGATTTAGCCGAGTTCACTCGCCCACCACCTGTAGCTTTAGCCACGAAATCTGCAGGAGATCGCCCGCGCGCTCTAAATTTCACAGCCTGCAGATTTGCGCGCGCTGTCTGGGGCGAGAGTACCTCAGTCGTTCCATTCACCACGCGGTGGGACTGGGGGGTTGCGGCGTAAACTCAGAGCCAGCTCGTCTTCGCGGCGCTCGCCTCTGAGCCACTGCTTGATTGCTGTTTCAATGACTTTGCTGGGGTCATTCGTCAAGTGCTTAATTTGGTCTAGCAGTTCAGAATCTATATGGATAGATAGTTCCACTTTTTCTGACGAACTGTGGGAGGGTATACTTGACTGGCTCATAGTTAAAAAATCCTAGTTTTAATTCTTAAGTTTCAATTCTTTTGATGACAACCGACTGGACTAGATATTTGCAGTCCCTGATTTGCACCCAACCTTTCCTCAACCGCTTAACCGCTTTCTGTACAATGAGACAGAGAAAAGTTTTTTCCTTTTGGGTGTCCGGGCTCGGTCGGACACTTGAAAGGCTAATAACTGATACTCTTGAGGTTTGCCTCAGTTGTGGTTTCATCTCAATCCCCAGTAAGAGGTTGAAGTAAGCACTCGACTCTTGCTTGTGTAATCATACAACAAAAAGTATCCTTTGCCGATTAGCTCTTAGATAAAAAACATGACTAACGTCCCTGTATCTCGCATTCGTAATTTTTCGATTATTGCTCACATCGACCACGGAAAATCGACCTTGGCCGATCGCCTGTTGCAGGCGACTGGGACTGTGCAGGCACGGGAGATGAAGGAGCAGTTTTTAGACAATATGGATCTCGAACGCGAACGCGGCATTACGATCAAGCTGCAAGCGGCTCGGATGAATTATACTGCCAAGGACGGTCAGGAGTACGTGCTGAATCTGATCGACACTCCCGGACACGTGGACTTTTCTTACGAGGTGTCGCGATCGCTCGCTGCTTGCGAAGGGGCGCTGCTGGTGGTAGACGCATCTCAAGGCGTGGAAGCACAAACCCTGGCAAATGTCTACCTTGCCTTGGGAAACAATCTGGAAATTATTCCTGTTTTAAATAAAATTGACCTGCCGGGGGCAGAACCGGAACGGGTAAAAGGGGAAATTGAAGAAATTATCGGTCTGGACTGTAGCGGGGCGATTGAGGCTTCGGCTAAGGAAGGAATTGGTATAGATGAGATTTTGGAGTCGATCGTCGAATTAGTACCGCCGCCGCAGGATACTGTTGACAAACCGCTCAGGGCGCTAATTTTTGACAGTTATTACGACCCTTATCGCGGGGTAATTGTGTATTTCCGGGTGATGGACGGAAGTGTCAAAAAGGGCGATCGAGTTTTGTTGATGGTTTCGGGTAAGGAATATGTCATCGATGAATTGGGCATCCTTTCACCGACTCAAGTTCAAGTAGACGAACTGCACGCCGGGGAAGTTGGTTATCTGGGCGCGGCAATTAAAGCAGTAGCTGATGCTCGCGTCGGCGATACGATTACTTTGGTCAAAAAGCCTGCACCGGAGCCTTGGCCGGGTTATACAGAGGCAAAGCCGATGGTTTTTTGCGGCTTGTTCCCGATCGATGCTGACCAATTTCCAGATTTGCGGGAAGCTTTAGAAAAACTCGAACTTAACGATGCGGCGCTTTCTTACGAACCGGAAACTTCGAGTGCGATGGGATTTGGTTTCCGCTGCGGTTTTTTGGGTTTGTTGCACATGGAAATTGTGCAAGAAAGACTGGAGAGAGAATACAATTTGGATTTGATTGTTACGGCTCCTTCTGTGGTTTATCAAATCACAACAATTAAAGGGGAAGTGTTAACAATTGACAATCCCAGCCACTTGCCCGATCCTCAGTATCGCGAGAAAATTGAGGAACCTTATGTGCGGGTAGAAATGCTGTCGCCGGAAACTTATGTGGGCGCGCTGATGGAACTCTCTCAAAGTCGGCGGGGCATTTTTATGGATATGAAGTATTTAAGTCAAGGCCGAACTACGCTGGTTTACGAGTTGCCTTTGGCGGAGGTGGTGACTGACTTTTTTGACCAAATGAAATCGCGATCGCGCGGTTATGCGAGCATGGAGTATCACCTCATCGGTTATCGCGAAAATCCGTTGGTGAAAATGGACATTTTAATTAATGGCGATCCGGTTGATGCTTTGGCGATGATCGTACATCGCGATAAGGCTTATAATGTGGGCCGCGGATTGACAGAAAAACTCAAGGAGTTGATTCCCCGCCACCAATTTAAGGTGCCAATTCAAGCGACAATTGGCGCGAAGGTGATTGCTTCGGAACACATTCCGGCTTTGCGGAAGGATGTGTTGGCGAAGTGTTACGGCGGTGATATTTCGCGGAAGAAGAAGTTGCTGCAAAAGCAGGCGAAGGGTAAGAAGCGGATGAAGTCTGTTGGTACTGTGGATGTGCCGCAGGAGGCTTTTATGGCTGTGCTGAAGCTCGATCGAGATTCGTAATCTCTGTGGCTTTTTGTCAGGAACAGGCAAGATGCCTGTTCCACAAAGAGTTTGTTTTCTTGTGGGATGGGCATCTTGCCCGTCCATGTGGGGATCCAGAAACTCTTTGTCGGAGTGCGTCCAGGAGTGTTTAAATCCAGATAAATACAAATAGTTAGGGAAGTTAGATTAAGAGCTATTCCCTATGGGATAGCTACGCTTCACGCACTTTTGGGGATTAAGGGCGATCGCACTGTGGCATAATAAAGTTTAGTTTTCAGAGTCCGAATTTCTCAAATAGAATTAGGAACAATATGACAGCGCAGCCAGACTGCTCGATAATGCGCCGATAAAGTTCTAAGATTTATGTTAAAGTTAGATAGCGCATTACGCGAGCTTTTGGTAAAGTTCAGCATTCTTTTTGAGGACGTATTCCATAGCATTTTGGAACGATGTTTCTGGTGGTGCGAGCAAGTTTTCAGCACCGGCAATCAGTAATGCTTCTAGGGAAACGCCGAGGCGGTTGGCAGTTTCTTGGAGCTTGTGCAGGCGATCGTCTGGAATTGTGATGGTAATGGTTTGCATTCTGTTTGTGGCTGTGACGATACTCTGAGTGTAGCACGTCAACTGTCTGAGCAGGAGTTAGGGTTTTTGAAAGAGCGATCGCACTTTTAAACATGAAGGGCGATCGCCTTTTTGCAAATAAACTATCAGAGATTACTCATCATTATCATCATCATCATTATTTTGAACTACCTTACTACTTAAAAGTCCGACAATCGCACCCACACCCATATTCCAAGTGCTATTGCAAGTCTCAAAAATGCGCTCTCGTTGGGGAGATGGCCGATCTTCCGTACTAATCCAGAAAGAGACTCCTCCAGAAAAGAAGGTAATACAGACAACAGTGGCGAAGACGTACTGGAAAGGAGAGGGAGATTGAGGACGAGTGTTTTTACGAGTCATTTTAGTAGATTTGGGTTTAGCAGGTGTCATATTTGGTTTAGCTTTCATAATTGCTACTTTCTTATTGGATATGTTTTAATCTTAAAATGTAAAACCTTGAAAGTCAGCCTGTGTATAGGTTTCAGTTAGTATGAGTTTGGTATGCGTTTAGGATGCGTTTGGTTGGCGATCGCTTGCTACAATAGTTAAAACGTTCGTAACTTAGCTATGGCAGAGCGATCGATCGCAGCATCTGACGCAGGAATTGAAAAAGCAAAAACAGCTCTCACAGACAAAGGCTGGAGTCGCCAAAACTTAGCCGATCGTGTTGTGATGGGGGAAGACAAAAGTCTAAAGGAAGGCATCGATATTCAAACAGTTCATAAATTTTTCACCCAGAAGGGTGTCATGCCCCAGTATTTTGTTGCAATTTGCAATACTTTAGGATTGGATTGGCAAGAAATTAAAAAGCTTAATACAACCACATCGCCCCAAACATCCTTACCAAATGACAATCCAACCGCAGAAGTAGAACAACCAAATATCAACCACAATAATCCCTTTATTCCCCAGCATGGCAAGATAGACGATCCGAATTTTTTCTTTGGCAGAGAACGGGAAATTCGGCGGGTATTCGAGACGCTGAATAGTGGCAGTAATGTAGCAGTAATTGGCGAAAGCGCGATCGGCAAAAGTTCTCTGCTGCAAGCTATTTACCGAGAAGCACCAAATCAACTGCGTTATGCACGCCAACCCATTTACATCGATTTGCAAATTGTTTGCGATGAAGATGACTTTTATGGCGATTTATGCCACAAAGCAGGTATCGAGAAAGCGAAAGGAGGTAATCTGTCACGGGCTTTAGAATCGAACCCGCTGCTGTTGCTTTTAGATGAAGTCGAGAATATGAAATGGGATGGATTTACTAATCCAACACGCAGCTTATTGCGGGGTTTGACTGAGGGATCTAACCCACCTTTGCGTCTAGTTATCGCCGCCCGCACCTCTCTAGATATCCTATTTCCTGGAACAAATATGACATCTCCTTTCAAAGGACATGAGGAAACTCTGAAGCAATGGGATGAAAAAACCAGCCGCGAATTTATTGCTAGTCGCCTCCAGGCTTCCTGGTTAACACCTGTTGCTGGGCCCGTGAATTTTACTGAGGCAGAAATTGCGGAGTTAATTGCTGAAAGTGGCGGCTATCCTCAGAAATTGATGCAGTTGTGCAATCAAACTTATGCCCGTTATATCAACTAGGACTTACACATGGGGGCCCAGAAACCGGGTTTTTTACGAAAATATTTCGTTAGAGCACCGCAGATTCGGTAAAAAACCCGGTTTCTCACCACCCGTGCGTAAGTCCTGTTTATTCATTCCCACCTATTTATGAGTCAAAACGATCGCCCTGTTCCTCGGTTAGATTTAGCTCCCAAACTAAAGCGTCCTCTTTCTTTGTGGAATCCTTTAGATTACCTGCGATTATTATATTGGGTGTTTTACTTCCCTCAAGCTTTGCGGTGGTACGAGTCTACGTTTGGGGGTGAATCTAATTTAGAAGATGCCAAAACCTGGCGAGAAAAGTGGGAATTGTTGCGTCAAAATCCCGTCCCGCGTCAGTTGATTCTACAAGCCTTGGTCTTAATCATTGTTATCTCTATAGGTTTTAATATACTTCTTGAACACATAGGCGTTCCTATCAATTGGTCCGGCATGGCGTTGGGCGTGGCGTTAGGCATGGTATCAGCCGTGGTGTCGGGCGTGGTGTCGGGCGTGTTGTCAAGCGTGTTGTCAAGCGTGGCGTGGGGCGTGTTGTCAAGCGTGGCGTGGGGCGTGTTGTCAAGCGTGGTGTCAGGCGTGGTGTCCGGCCGGGTGTCAGTCGTGGTGTCAGGCGTGGCGTGGGTTGTGGCGTGGGTTGTGGCGTGGGTCGTGGCATTGGGCGTGGTGTCCGGCCGGGTGTCAGGCAAGGCGTTGGGCGGGACGTTGGGCGGGGCGTTCGGCGTCATGTTCGGCCTGTTGGCATTAATTATGACCTTCAATATGGCATTTGGCGTGACGTCCGAAGTTATCAAAGTGGCGTTCGGCGGGATGTTGCGGGTGGCGTTGCACGTGGCGTTCGGCGGGGCGTTCGGCATGATGTTGGGCGTGGCGTTCGGCGCGGTGTTGGGCATGGTGTCAGGTGTGGTGTTCGGCGTGGTGTTGGGGGTGGCGTTCGCACGTCCTGAAAATTGGCTTTTCGCTCTACCGTTTACCCTACTCCAGCGTCAACAGCAAAATAGACAATTTCCTCACATTACCCCACTTCCCCTTCCCTACCTATCTTCGCAAATAGCTAATTGGCTGAGGCGGGATTGGGAAACAGGATTGCACAACATTAACCAATTACTACGATTTACCCTTCAGTTTATCCCTGTTGTTAAAGCTGTAAATCGCGTGCTAGCAGAGACACCAAAAGAACAACTGATCTATCGCGTCGCTCAATTATCCGAAGATCCTTCTGGTTGGATGTTAGTGCATTTTGCTTCAGCTTCTTTAAGTGAAGTAATGAAGTCAAAATCAGTAGAAAGTTTTTTATTCATACCTTGGAAACAACAAATACAAGAGCGTTTTCAAACGGAAATTCGTTTAAATACTCCTGCCCGTGCCTCTGCCGCTGGTTTCTGGTATCTCCACGAGCAAAAGCCACACAAAGCTACAAAAGCTTTTGCTATGGTGCGAACTCTTTTTTATGGAGAAGAGATGTTTACCTTAGCAATAATTCTAACAACTTTTGACCAATTTTTTTACACAATCCGATCACTAGCCGAGATTGCTTCCCTGAAGCTACCACCTTCCCCAAATCCACCTCTGCTGCGCGAGACTACTTGGAAAACAATTGCTTCTCTACGGCGGGTAATTGACGATGTTCAAGTTGTGCAGAATAGCGTATCTCGTTCTGCCCGTTCCTTTGCCCTGAACCGAGCATTAGGTGAACTTGAAACTATCCTCGATACTCCAGATATTCTACCACAAGCTGAACGAAATTTAATTATTGAAACCGCCCAAAGCTGGCAAGAATCTTTACTGCAAGTCACAGGAAAAATCGGAGATATTTCGATTACTCAACCTGTCACTAATCCCTATGTAATTGGTGATCCAGTCCAAGGCAATCTATTTGTCGGGCGCGAAGACATCATCAGACAGCTAGAGGAGTTGTGGGTAAAAGGCAATCCGGTTCAATCTGTGGCTCTCTACGGTCATCGGCGGATGGGAAAAACTTCGATTTTGTTGAATGCTAGCAACTGCTTAGGCTCAAAAGTACAGGTAGCTTATGTCAATTTGCTGCGGATAGGAGATTGTTCTCAAGGAGTCTGCGAACTGCTAATATTCATCACCGATGCCATTGCCAAAACAGTCAAGATTGCACCTCCTGCCGATCGCGATTTACTCGATTTACCCTATCTAACTTTTGGACGCTACATCGAACAAGTAATAGCAAATATAGAAGGTGGATTAATTATTGCTTTAGACGAGTTTGAAAAAATAGAAGAATTGATAGACGCTGGGAACATCAATCAAGATTTTATCGGTTTTTTGCGAGGGATGGTGCAAATGAGTTCTAAAGTAGCCTTTGCTTTTGCCGGATTGCACAGCTTGGATGAAATGACCCAGGATTATTTCAATCCTTTTTTTGCTAGCATTATCCCCATCCGAGTAGGTTTCCTGAGTCTAGGTGCAACTCGCCAAGTTTTAGCCAATCCCGATGATGATTTTCTCCTCGACTACAAACCAGGAGCCCTCGATCGCATTTATGAACTAACTCATGGCCAACCCTACCTCACGCAATTGGTAGGATTTCTGTTAGTCCGCCTCTACAACGACCAAGTATTTGAAATCGGGCGCCCCCGCGATTTAATGTTTACACTAGAAGACGTAGCAACAGTCATCAATGACCCGGAATTCTTCAGCCGAGGTCGCTACTATTTTACAGGAGTTTGGGGTCAAGCAGCGCAAGGCGCATCGGGACAACAGGAGATTTTAAAAGCCTTAGCACCTCACTTACAAGGAATGAATCTCGACACGCTGAGTCAAGAAACAGGGATGGATGAGACAATTTTACAGGAAGCACTAAAAACTCTCGAACGCCACGATGTGGTTCGAGAAATTGATGGTTGCTACTGTATTACTGTCGAACTATTTCGCCGCTGGGTTCAGATGTCATTTGGAGGGAAGGGATAGTTAGTTATCCCTTTGAGTATTCTGCGGTTGAAACCAATCCTACACAAACTCTCGTCCCAGCCGAGGGGGACTAAGAGACAAGCTATAAAATTAATATTACTATTAAGCCCAATATTTACATTATTGGCGGCCCTAAAGGTTCAAGTAAAACTAAAGTTCTCCTGAAATTATTACCTAATTTTTTAGATTGACATAATTTCTCTCATATTGCTTTTCAGATAAATCGGCCCTGGTTTTTTCAAATAAGCCAGTGAAGCGCAGCTATCCCCTAGGGCCTTGCCCAACCTCAGACCGAAGTCATCAAATAACCAATAACCGCTAACAAATAACATAACTAATGTCAAGAGTGTTTTTTCGGAAATATTAAAGCTTAAATAAAAATTGCTACCGACATTGGCGAATTATAGCACTTTGTTCCAAGTATTTGAAAATGCTAAGTTAATTAAAGATTTTATAAAAGTGACGCATAAGTCTTTACATTGTCGATCGCTATTTTGTTATTCTATTAGTAAGTTTCATTCGAGCGACTGAATTTTTGTACTCCAGTCCTACCCCTAAACAGAACGGCAGTTTCCACAATGAGAATTTTAGTCACAGGCGGTGCGGGTTTCCTCGGTTCCCACCTAATCGATCGCTTAATGGCCCAAGGACACGAGGTAGTCTGCCTGGATAATTTTTACACCGGGACTAAACGCAATATCCTCAAATGGCTGGACAACCCGTATTTTGAGCTAATCCGCCACGACATCACGGAACCGATTCGGTTAGAGGTAGATCAGATTTACCATCTGGCTTGTCCCGCTTCCCCCATACACTATCAGTACAACCCTGTCAAGACAATTAAAACAAACGTCATCGGCACGATGAATATGTTGGGATTGGCAAAACGGGTAAAAGCAAGATTTTTTCTCGCTTCCACTTCCGAAGTGTACGGAGATCCTGACGTACATCCACAAACAGAAGATTATCGCGGCAACGTTAATTGTATCGGGATCAGATCGTGTTATGACGAAGGGAAGCGAGTAGCTGAAACCTTATCTTTTGATTACCACCGTCAAAATGGGGTAGACATTCGAGTTGTCCGAATTTTCAATACCTACGGCCCCCGGATGTTGGAAAATGACGGCAGAGTAGTGAGCAATTTTATTGCTCAAGCTTTGCGGAATCAACCACTGACTGTATACGGCGACGGTTCCCAAACACGTAGTTTTTGCTACGTTTCTGATTTGGTGGAAGGATTCATTCGTTTGATGAATAGCGACCAAATCGGGCCGATGAATCTGGGAAATCCCGGCGAATACACTATATTGGAACTGGCACAAAAAATTCAAAACACGATTAATCCAGGGGCAGAAATTATCTTTAAACCGCTGCCGGAAGACGACCCAAAACAGCGACAACCGGATATTACTCGTGCTAAAAATTGGTTGGGGTGGGAGCCAACTGTGCCGCTGGATCAAGGTTTAGAGTTGACTATAAAGGATTTTCGCGATCGCATTGAGGGAAACCAAAAGTAGAGACTGGGAGAGTGAGGGATGGAAAAAATCTTCCTTATTCCCAATTCCCAATTCCCAATTCCCAATTCCTACCTGATTTATTTACTAGCTTTGAGGAGATTTCTATGCAGGTTTGCGTCATCGGTACAGGATATGTTGGCTTAGTCACCGGCACTTGTTTGGCCCACATCGGCCACCACGTGATTTGCGTAGACAACAACGAAGAAAAAGTTAAATTAATGAAGTCTGGACAGTCGCCTATTTTTGAACCCGGACTGTCTGAATTAATGTCCTCTGCATCTGCGTCGGGCAATCTAGAATTTACTTCGGATTTAGCAGCAGGAGTGGCTCACGGGGATATTTTGTTTATTGCCGTGGGGACGCCTCCATTGCCTACTGGGGAAAGTGATACTCGCTACGTGGAAGCGGTTGCTCGTGGCATTGGAGCTCACCTCGACGGCGATTACAAAGTAATCGTAAACAAATCGACAGTTCCCATCGGTTCGGGGGATTGGGTGCGAAGAATTGTACTAGACGGTTTAGCAGAACGTCAAAAACCTCAAAGTGGTGAGGGCGCTACTGGTGAGGAAGTCGCAGCAAAAACAGGTGTTCAATTTGATGTGGTTAGCAACCCGGAGTTTTTGCGGGAGGGCTGTGCTGTTTTCGATACTTTTAATCCCGATCGCATTGTTCTTGGCAGCAACTCTCAGCGGGCTATGGATATGATGCTACAGTTATATCGGCCGATTGTCGATCGCAAGTTTGCAGAAAATCCGTCTTTGCCGGAGGTCCCTGTGGTGATGACGGATATCAGTTCAGCGGAGATGATTAAGTACGCAGCTAATGCTTTTTTAGCTACGAAGATTAGCTTTATTAATGAAGTTGCTAATATTTGCGATCGCGTCGGTGCAGATGTTAGTCAAGTTGCCCGAGGTATCGGCTTAGATTCACGGATTGGCAACAAGTTTCTCCAAGCTGGCATTGGTTGGGGCGGTTCTTGTTTCCCCAAAGATGTCTCGGCTTTAGTTCACACGGCTGAGGATTACGGTTACGAGGCGCATTTGCTAAAAGCAGCCGTGGAAGTTAACGAACGCCAGCGGTTGATTGCTATTGAAAAGTTGCAGCACGTTTTGAAGATTCTCAAAGGTAAAACCGTCGGACTTTTGGGTTTGACTTTCAAGCCGGATACTGACGATTTGCGAGATGCTCCGGCGCTGAATTTAATCGAGAGTCTGAACCGATTGGGAGCGAAAGTTAAAGCTTACGATCCGATTGTTTCTCAAACGGGGATGCGTCACGGTTTGTCGGGAGTTTTGGTAGAAACGGACCCGGAAAGGTTGGCAGACGGTTGCGATGCTTTGGTGTTAGTGACTGACTGGGAACAGTTTCGTAATTTAGATTACGAGAAAATGGCAAAGTTGATGAATCATCCGGTGATGATTGATGGTCGCAATTTCTTAGACAAGAAGGCTTTAGAAGCGGCTGGTTTCCAATATGTGGGGATTGGAAGGTAAAGAATGAGCGTGAAGTTGCGATCGCGATTATATCTTGAGGATAGCGATCGCAACTTATCCGTTAGGTAAGAATTCAGGCTGAGAGGGTGACAACCAAGGGAAAACCCAGACGGGGCAATTGTTTGAGATAATGGAGAAGTCGTAAAAAAGCGAGTGGCCTTGGGAGCCACCCCACAAAAAATACTAAAGAAATTATACCAAAAGTTATTACGAATCCACTTGAGCGAGAGTCAAGCACTCACCTTAGAACTCTTAGTTCTAATGCTTCAAAGCCATCGACAAGTCAGATTATCAAGATTGGCTAACATCTTTCCACAACCGATTCAATACAATAGTCGCGTCCGAAGTCTCCAGCGATTTCTTAAGCTCCCCCAGCTCTCGGCCAAGTTGCTGTGGTTTCCTATAATCAAAGTGGCTTTAAAGTCTGAATTTAGAGAGCAACGATTTAATAGAGCGCAACGGAGAAACCGTTCAAAATTAACATTCTCAACTAAAAAATATGTAGCCGTTGCTCTCGAAAGAACTCAATGGCGAGACCGGAATCTAATCATAGTCACTATAATTTGGGGCAATCATGCTTTGGAATGAAAAATCAATAACTTGATGAATTATTAGATATAATCAAGAACAAGGCTAGATCCCTGAGTTTACCAAAACACCAGAGCAACTTGCAACAGTTTTTTTATTACCGTACACTATTTTACCTTTAAACCCATGTTTTATTCGAGTTCAATTGCGTCTAAAATGAAGAAGTTTTATAACTCTTTATCAGAGAAGGATAAAAGAAGGTATGTAGGGATAGAGGCTCAAAAATTGGGCTGGGGTGGAATTAGCTATATAATACGACTTTGGGGATGTAGTCGAAATACCGTGGTTCATGGAATTGAAGATTTAAAAAAATGGAGCAACAGATAGAGACAGTCAAGAATTCAACAATTAGAAATTCTGGCGGTAGTAGAAAAAGTATTTTTTCTAGCCAAATCGGAATTGATGCCGAATTTTTATACGTTTTAAAATTTGCGACAGCCGGAGACCCAATGAATGAGTTAATTTAAGGGACTAATTTAACACATAAAGAAATAGCTTAGAGACTGGAGTCGGTCGGATCTATTATCAGTCTTCCCTACTAAATAAACTGTTAAAAAAGCATGAATATGTCAAGCAAAAAGCACAAAAAAAGCAAACAATAGGAACTAATAAAAATCGTAATGCTCAATTTTACAATATTGCCATACTCGACACATAGTATAGATGAAGCAAGTAATCCCCTTATTAGTTTTGATACCAAAAAGAAAGAAGTTTTAGGTAATTTGTATGGTCGCGGTACTCTTTATACAACCGAACCTGTCATTACTTTAGACCATGATTTTTGGAGTTTAGGTTGCGGGAAAGTTATTCCACATGGAATTTACGATTGCCAAAAAAATCGAGAGTATGTAACATTAGGTAACAGTAAGGATACCAGTAAATTTGGTTGTGAATCCATAAAACACTGGTGGAACAATTATGGAAAAGCTACCTATCCTAATCCCAATTCTATTTGAGCTAAGTGTGATGGTGGCGGCAGCAATAATGCTAATCACTATATCTTTAAACAAGATTTACAAAAGTTAGTAGACAAAACCGGAATTGAGCTTAAAATTGCTCGTTATCATCCCTATATATCTAAATATTAGAATCCCATTAAACATCGACTCTTCCCTCATATTACCAGAGCTGGTCAAGGAGTATTTTTTACAAGTCTAGATTTAGTCAAGAGTCTGACGGGGTGACAACCCCGTCAAAACATTGATAGAATGAAGGACATAACCCTTATACCCCTCTGAAAGAATGGTAGTTTATTACGCCTGATTCTCATTAATTCACTAATAATATCTTGACAAAAT